>CAXMRU010000217.1:0-43819 GCA_964195715.1 Akkermansiaceae bacterium
GGGCTACGCCTTCGCCTCTTCCTGGGCCCTTCCGCCCCAGGAGATCACGGCGCTCTTCCTGCCTGACCTGATCGGCTCGCTGGGTAGTTACTGGGGGAGCAACCCCTTCAAGTTACACACGGAGTACCTGGGTGCCGTTCCCATCGGACTGGCCGTCATCGCCCTGACCGGGTTCCGTCGGGACAGCCGGATCGTCCCCCTCGCGGTCACGATGCTGGTCTGCGTCCTTTTCGCGTTGGGCTCCGCGACGCCGGTGCACCGGTTGGCCTACTACGTGGTGCCGTTCGTGAAGCAGTTTCGGGCGCCGTCGATGATGCTCGGACCCGCTGCCCTCATGGTCGCGCTGCTGGCCGGGCTGGGGTGGCAGCACGTCCTCGACGCCAGGCGCGGAGAACGGGAAGTGGCTCTGGGTTGGATCGCCGCATTGGTCGGGCCCGTTCTTTTCCTGGCGCTCGCGGCGGCTATTGCACCGGAAGGTCTGCTGAGGTGGGTGCGAACGGCCTGGTATCCGGTGGATTGGACTCGTACGGCGGCAGTCAGCCCGGCGGACGCCCTGCGCAGCAACGGTTGGTTCGTCCTCGTCGGCGTCGGTGGAGCACTGGGCCTCGCGTGGGTCGTCTCCCGGCGCAGGCTGGCGGAATGGTCCGTTGCGTTTCTTCTGCTTGTGCTCATCGCTGACGGCTGGCGTGTGAACGATCGATATCTTCGGACCGTGGATCCGGAAGCCGTATTCCCGTCTGACCCGGTGATCAAGCACCTCCGGTCCGAGCTGCAACCGGGAGAGCGTGCGTTCCCGCTTCCGGGCCTCACCGGCTACGGCCCGAGTGAGTTGAGTGTGCACAGAATCCCGTCTGTTACCGGGATCCAGAAATTCCGGCTCGAGTGGTACGAGCGCTTCACGGGCGGGCTCGGCTTGCAGAACGTGGGCTCCAGGGCCGCCCTGGGGCTGCTGGACGTGGGATTTGTTGTGGCAGGGACCGGTTTAACGGCCGACGCGTTGGCCCTGGAGGTGGAAGGCCAGCGCGGGTCCGCATACCGTGTACTCTCCGACGTGCCGCACGCCTTCTTCCCGCGGAGAGTCGAGGCGATCGCGGACACGGCAGATGCCCTGCGCCGGGTGCTGGCCGCGGATCCGCTGGACCTGGCTGTGGTGGAGGGTGACGTGGCTCCGGCGGCGGGAGAGGGGATGGCCCGGATCCGAACCTACACTCCGAACGAGATTGTCCTGGACGTCGAGGCAACGAGCGGAGGCCTGCTGTTTCTGAGCGAGGTATACTACCCGGCCTGGGAAGCCCGGGTCGACGGAGAGAGAGTCGATGTCGTGAGGACGAACATCGCGTTCAGGGGACTGGTCGTCCCCTCCGGGGCTCATGAGGTCTCGGTGCGTTACTCCAGCGCGGAGTTCACTCTCGGTTTCGCCGTGTCAGGTGTGACGGCGACGGTGGTCGTGGTGTGGATCCTCCTGGTGTCGCTCGGGAGCTTCCGCGGCTCCTCCGGGGTCCTTAGCGCGGACGATGTGCGGGAGGCCTCATGATGGCCGAGGGGCGACGGCCGCGCAGACTCCTCGCGGTTCTCTTTCTGACGGTGGCCCTGGCCTTCGTCGTCGTTCTACTCCTTCGGCAGTGGACGTCGCTCGACGAGATCCTCGCAGCAACAAGAAATTTCCCATGGTCCGTGAGGCCCGCGTGGCTCGTGGCCGCATGGTTCGTGGCCGTGGGCGACCTCATGCTGATGGGCAGCGTATGGGCGGGTCTGTTCCGTCGAACCGGCGGCTCGGCTTCGCGGTGGGAGTGCGTGAGGATCTGGGTGATCACCAACTTCGGTCGCTACATTCCCGGGAAGGTATGGCAACTCGGCGGCCTGACAGTGTACATGAAGGGCCGCGGCGATTCGGGGGCGGCAGCGCTCGTGTCCGCGGTGGCTTTCCAGATCATCTCGCTGGTTACCGGAGCTGCCGTGGCGGCTGCCACCGTCGGTGTGCATTGGGTGGCGGCCGGTGGAAGCTGGTTGCCCGCTGCGGTCACGCTCGCGGTCACGCTCGTCGTCGGCCTGAACCCCGTCGTTATCCGGTGGATGGCTCGGCGGTTGGGTGGTTTGATGGGGGAGGATGCGGTGGTCATCGATCTGGGGGCAAAGGACGTCGTTCTCGCTGCGGGTGGCATGCTGATCGCCTGGCTGGTGTACGGAGTGGGCTTGCTGCTCCTCCTGCGAGGCGTTGGAGTAGCGTGGGAAGTGAAGCAGTTGCATGTGCTTACAGGTGTGTTTGCGGCCAGCTACGTGGTCGGTTACATGGCGCTGATCGCGCCGGGGGGACTCGTGGTCAGAGAGGGCGCCATGACGGGCCTGCTGACCGAGCTGAGTGAGATGCCGGTCGGCGTCGCGGCTGCGGTCGCGATCCTGGCGAGGCTATGGCTGGTCGGAGCCGAGCTGGGAGCGCTGGCGCTCGTACTGGCCTGGCCGGCAAAGAATGCGATACAGGAGCGGGATGCTTGAACGAACAGCGAGGCGTTTCGTCCGTTGACGCCGTAGGGAAGGGCAGGGTGCTGGTCGTCATGCCCACGTACAACGAAGCCCCGAACCTGCCCACGATCGTGCCGGTCGTTCTCGAGTGTGATTTGCGTATTGACGTGCTTGTGGTGGACGATGGGTCACCCGACGGGACGGGTGAGATCGCCGACCGAATGGCGGAAGAAAGCGACCGGGTGAGCGTCATCCACCGCGAGGGGAAGCAGGGCCTGGGAAGCGCCTACCTGCGTGGGTTCACGTGCGGCCTGGAGCGGGGATACGACTACCTTATCGAGATGGACTCAGATCATTCGCACGATCCGAAGTACCTGACGGATCTGCTTGCGGCGGTCGAGGGGGACTATGATCTCGTGATCGGATCCCGCTACGTGACCGGGGTGAACGTGATCAACTGGCCGATGTCACGGCTTCTCCTCTCGTGGTTCGCCAACAAATACGCACGGGTGATCACCGGACTCCCTCTGTCGGACGCCACCGCCGGATTCAAGTGCTTCCGGCGCGAGGTCCTCGAGGCGATAGACTTCAGCAAGGTCGGCTCCACGGGCTACGCATTCCAGATCGAAATGGACTTCCGGGCCTGGAAGAAGGGTTTCCGGCTGGGAGAGGTTCCAATCGTCTTCGTGGATCGGATGGATGGAGAGAGCAAAATGTCTCGCGCCATCGTTCGGGAAGCCGTATGGCGAGTTTGGACCCTGCGGTTCTTGTCGCTCTTCGGACGCCTTTAGCAGATTGCTTGTAGTACCCCGGGGAAGGAATAGCGCGGAGGGAACGGGAGACAGGAGAGAGGATGGCGCTAGTTTACATAATGTATATTATGCGCCATCACTATAAATCTCAGGGGGACGGCCTATACGTCTAGTCCGGCTTCGAACTTCGACGGTTCCCTGAATCTCCGGCAGGTTGCCAAGGGGACCCTTCTACTGGTCCGATACCTCGTCTATGCCTGCCTCTCCTGCCTCTGCCGGGTCTACCTCTCCTGCCTCAGACTGCTCGGTGGCAGGTTCCGCGTCAGCCGCCTGGTTATCTGTCGTCGGAAGTACAACGGGCGGCGCGACACCAAACTGGCTCAAGGTGCGGACTTCACCGAGGCGAACCGCGTAGACATCCTGGCCGGCGGGATCCTCCTCCGCCTCCTCCACGAGCCGCTCATACAGCGAGATCGCTTCGTCATAGCGTCCCGAGGTGGTGTGCAGGCGCGCCTGCTTCGCCATCGCGTCGTGGCGCTGATAGTCGAACAGGGCCTCGTTCTCCAGACGCTCGTACCAGTCCAGAGCCCGATCAGCGTCGCCGCCCTGATCGTAGGCAGCGGCGATCATGCCGATGGCGCTGAAAGAAAGAGGATCGCCACCGCCTCGGTCCGCGAGCGGTTCGAGGACACGGATAGCGGCCCCGAGACTGTCCCGCCGGAGCTCGAGGTCTGCGAGCACCACGCGGGCCTGGTTGGCATATGCGGTTCCCGAAAACTGGTCGATGAAGAGACGCAATTCGGAGCGAATCGTCTCCATGTCCGCTGACTGGGAGGCGATCTGTATTTCCTGCAAACGGACAGACCCCCGCTCCACCAGTTTCTGGCGGTAGTCCTGGTAGTAGAATGCGGCGGCGACGACGGCCACGAGGGCGATGCCACCGGCCATGACGACCCGGCGGTGCCGCTGGGCCCACGCTGCTGCCTCGAGTGCTCTCTCGGTAACGTGATCTTCGGTATCGATGCCTTGGGTCCGCTTCTCGCGGGCCATCGATTTTGCCATGTGACTGAAGAACCTTTCCGTGCCCCGGGAACTGACCCGGTGTACCATAACTATAGTTAGTAAAACAACTTACAGTATATTAGAGCATCCTGCATCCGAGGTCCAGTGCCTGGCGGCATGCCAGGACGTCGGCCTTGCTTCGTGCGATGAGGCACGAGAAACTAGGGGCAGCGCAGCCACGCAGTCAATGCGGACTGCCGTGCATGATACGACGGTGCAGCCAGATGTAGACGGCGAGGATCAGGGCAATGCCGAGGAAGATCCAGAGAAGGTTGTCTCCCACGAGTGCCTCTCCGGCGGGAACCAGCTCCGCGTAGGTCATCTCCCGGGTTTCCTGCCCCATCGCGTACCCGGCGAGGCTCAGAATGACGACCCATATTCCGGCGCCGAGGCAAGTAAACAGGGCAAACCTGCCGAACCGCATCCGGGAAAGACCCGCGGGGATGGAGATGAGCTGTCTGACGGCAGGGATGAGCCGGCACACGAAAGTCGTGATCTCGCCGTGCCGGCGGAAGACCTCCTCTGCTCGCTCCAACGCCGCATGGGGGAGAAAGAAGTAGCGCCCGTACCGGTAGAGGAAGGGCCTTCCGAGTCGCAGGGATAGTCCGTAGTTGACGAAGGCTCCCAGCAGCGATCCGAGGATCCCTGCGACGATTGCAACGATCAGGCCGATATGCGGGTCGGGGGGCAGAAGCTCGCCCCGGGCCGCCAGGAATCCTGCGGGGATCATCACGACTTCCGAGGGGAACGGAATGAATGAGCTCTCGACCGCCATCAGTACGAGAACGATCAGCGGACCCCAGGTTCGTCCGAGCTCCGCCCCGACTTCGATATACTGGATCAGCGTTTCAGTCACGCGTAGCTCCGTAGACGCCGGTCCTGTTCACCAGCCTTGCTCTCCCGTCAGCGGTACGAATCGGGCGTCGTCCACTGCCTCTTCCTGAACGTCACCGTTCTCGTCCACCGTCACCCGCACGAGGCGCTGACCCGAATCATCTCCCACCGGGATGATCAGAAGCCCCCCCGTGGCGAGCTGGTCCATGAGTGGTTGAGGGATCTGAGGCGCGGCGGCCCCGCAAAGAATCACATCATACGGAGCGTTCTCCGGCCAGCCGCCGCTCCCGTCCCCTGTCCGCAGGGTTACGTTCTCCACTCCGAGGTCCATGAGTCGCTTCTCTGCCAGCCGTGCCAACTCGGGCACGGTCTCGATGGAGTATACGTGACTGGCCAGCTGAGTCAGCAAAGCCGTCTGGTATCCTGAACCCGTTCCGATCTCGAGGACCTTCTCCTTTCCTTGGAGCCCTGCCAGGCTCAGGTGCAGCGCGTGAGCAGTCGGCCGGGAGATCGTCTGGCCGTGGCCAAGCGGCAGCGCGACGTCCTCATAGGATCGATGACGAACGGCGTCCGGTACGAACATGTGACGCGGCACCATGTCGAAGGCGTGCAGGATCGCTAGATCCTGCACGCCTTCGGCTCGCAGGGTCTCGATCAGACGTCGCCGATCCCGGCGGTATGCCTGGTCTACCCGCCCTGCATCCACGTGCGCACTTTGCTGATCAGCCGGTAATTGGTGAGGTCCAGGTGCAGCGGAGTGATCGAAATGTAGCCTGCCTGGACCGCCCGAAAATCCGAGTCCTCCCGTCCACTCCAGGTGGACACGCCTCCACCGATCCAGTAGTACTCGCGGCCCGAAGGGTCCTCTCTGCGCGTGAGCGAATCAGAATACACGCGGCGCCCGAGGGTCGTGACTCGCACGCCCTTCATGTCTTCGACCGGAATGTCCGGCAGGTTGATGTTGAAGAAGGTTTCCTCGGGGAAATCCGACCGTTGAACCAGCGAGCCGATCAACTCGACCAGTACATCCGTCCAGGCCGGGATCCGGTCGGAGATCCGGCTCGAATAGGACACGGCAATCGCCGGGATGCCGAGGATCGTCCCTTCCATGGCGGCAGCCACGGTGCCCGAGTAGAGCACGTCCTCTCCCATGTTGGGCCCGTGATTGACCCCCGAAAGGACGAAGTCGGGTGCAGCAGCGAGGAGCTGGTTGATGCCGATCAGCACGCAATCAGTCGGTGTGCCGTCGATGACGTTGTGGCCCTCGGGGGTATTGGTCGCGCGGAGAGGCCGGTGAACCGTCAGCGAGTGGCTGGTAGCACTCTGCTCTCGATCTGGCGCTACGACGTCGACGTCTCCCAGTCGTGACGCCACGTCGATCAGCGTCCTCAGGCCGAGGGCGTGAATGCCGTCGTCGTTGGTGCAGAGAAACCTGGGGCGGGCCACGAAAGGCTTTGGGCTCTCGTCCGTGTCCGCGGTCATTCGCCGAGCGCCAGGAGCTCTACGAGGCCGTCCGCCTCTCGGCGCAGGTCGCGCACGGTCTCACGCTCCCACGCGACGCGCGCCGCCCGGGCGAGCTTCCCCTCTTTGCGCAGCTGCTCGAGCTTGTGCCGGGCTCCCTCGATCGTGTACTTCTCGGCGTAGAGCAGGTGTCGAAGCAAGTGCACCAGCTTGATTTCCTTCCGCCGATAGACTCGATTTCCCGCCCGGTTCTTGCCTGGCTTGAGAGCCGCGAACTGGGTCTCCCAATAGCGAAGAACGTGTGGTTTCAGGCCGGTGAGTTCGCACACCTCACCTATCGAGTAGTATTCCTTCGGCGCGATCCGGTCTTCCACCGAACTCAACTCCAGCGCTCGGGCTTGGGCTCTCGGGACATGAGAAGGGCCAGAGCTCTTCTCGGGTCCACGTCGTCGTACAGAATAGAGTATACCGCTCCCACGATGGGCATTTCCACC
This sequence comes from Akkermansiaceae bacterium, assembly GCA_964195715.1. GTDB lineage: Bacteria > Gemmatimonadota > Gemmatimonadetes > Palauibacterales > Palauibacteraceae > Benthicola. The sequence continues at coordinate 7,064 of CAXMRU010000217.1, forward strand.
CCATGCCTCTCCGCGAGGTCGCGTGCAGCCTCGGTCGTGCGCACGCCCTCGGCGACAGATGCCATTCCGGCCAGTACGTCCTGCAGCTTCTCACCTCGTCCCACGGCCAGGCCCACCTGCCGGTTTCGACTCAGATCTCCGGTGCAAGTAAGGACCAGGTCGCCGACTCCGGCGAGACCCGCGAGCGTAGCTCCCTCCCCTCCGAGCCTCTCAGCCAGGCGGCCGATCTCGGCCAGGCCTCTCGTCATCAGGGCAGCTCTCGCGTTGGTGCCGAGCCCGAGGCCATCGCTGATGCCGGCAGCCAGGGCGATGACGTTCTTGAGGGCCCCGCCCAGCTCCGTGCCCACGAGGTCCGATTGGGTGTAGAGCCGGAAATGCTCGTTCTGGAACAGCCGCTGTATCCGCACGGCGCTCCGCTCGTCGCGCGATGCCAGGGTTACCGCTGTCGGGAGGCGGCGAGCGAGCTCCGCCGCGAAACTGGGGCCTGAGAGGACTACGCAGCCTTCCGCCACGTCGCCTAGCACCTCGGTCAGCACCTGGCTCATCGTCAGGTCGGTCTGGATCTCGATGCCCTTCGACGCGCTCACGAGGAGAGGTCGTGCATCGCCCAGGTATCCCCGGGCCTCCTGCATCACGGGTCGGACGACGTGCGACGGACTTACCGAGACCACTACACTGGCGTCGCGCAAAGCTATTGCCATGTCGGACGTCGCGCCAAGCGTAGGCTCGAGCTCGACGCCCGCGAGGTACTTGTCGTTTCTCCTGCGCTCCGAGACGTCTTCGGCGACGGCCGGCTCGTAGGACCACAGGACGGTCGGGTGACCGTTCCAGGCCAGGACATTCGCGAGAGCCGTTCCCCAACTGCCCGCTCCCAGTACCGCGATCCGATCAGTGCTCACGCTCGCCCGCCTTCGCTGGTGGAGGACTCAGAGGTGGCTTGCTTCCGGCCAAATCTGTGTTCCTGGCCACGGGCGAGCCGTTCCAGGTTACCGCGGTGCGTCCACCAGACCAGGATCGCAACGGCCGCGCTGAATATCACGGTGTAGCGGGACTCGTCCGTGAGCCACGCCGCGAGGGGTACGAGTGTAGCCGCGCTGATGGACGCCACAGATACGTATCGAGTGATCGCGACGACTCCGATCCACACGAGCAGTCCGATCAGAGCGGAGGTGGGGGCGAGCGCGACGAGAACCCCGACACCCGTGGCCACTCCCTTTCCACCTCGGAATCGCATGAAGATGGACCACACATGGCCGGCGATCGCCGCGAGGCCATAGAGAAGAGCCAGATCTCCGTTGGCGCTGCCGTCCCAGGCCGGGAAGAAGTACGCCGGCACGAAGCCTTTCGTCACGTCGATCAGAACGACGGGAACGCCTGCAGCGGCGCCCATGACCCTGTAGGCGTTGGTGCCACCGAGGTTGCCGCTGCCGTGCTCGCGCAGGTCGATGCCGTGCAGACGTCCCATGATGTAGCTGGTGGGAACCGACCCAATCAGGTAGGCGGTCAGAGACAACAGAGCGACTGTCACGTGAGCCTTTCTCGAATCATAGGATCATCTCCCGTGTCGGTCCGCGTCATTGCGTTCGCGCGCGCGAAGGCGTATCGGCGAGCCCTCGAATCCCCACTCCCTCCTGAATCCGTTGGACAGGAATCTGATGTAGGAGGTCTTCAGGTCCTTGGGGCGATTCGACCACAGCACGAAAAGCGGGGGCTGGGTATCCACCTGGCTGCCATAGTATATCCTCACATCGCCACGGCCGCCTTGTGGCGGCTGCTTCCGGGCAAGTAGCGCCTGCAGGACTCGATTGACCTCGGCTGTCGGGATTCGCCGGGTCCGCTGCGCCTGCACGTCCCGGGCGATCTCGAGGACCTTCCGGACACGTTTTCCTGACAGCGCAGAGGTCGTGACGATCGGTACCCACCGCAGGTAGTGGGCGCGCTCACGAAGCTCCTTCTCGAATGCGGCGAGGGCGTCAGGTCCCCGCTCCTCGATCAGGTCCCATTTGTTAGCGACCAGAATGAGCCCGCGGCCGGCGTTCCACGCTTCCTCGCCGATCCGGAAGTCCTGGTTCGCGACGCCCGCGACGCAGTCGACCACGAGGAGGCATACATCCGACCGCTGGATGGCCGAAGTCGCACGCAGCCGGCTGTAGAACTCTATGGCGTCATCCACTTTCGCGCGACGGCGCAGCCCGGCTGTGTCGATAAGACACACCCGCTCGCCCTCGAACTCCAGGTAGGTGTCTATGGCATCGCGCGTGGTGCCGGCCTCGGCGTGCACCAGGACCCGTTCCTCGCCGAGAAGTCGGTTCACGAAGCTCGATTTTCCCACGTTCGGCCTCCCGATCACGGACAGCCGCAGCCCCACGGAGACCGCCTCTTCCTCCCCCGGGTCCGGCAGCGCGGCCACGACCCTGTCGAGAAGGTCCCCACTTCCCCTCCCGCTCAGCGCAGACACGGGAACGGGCTCGCCGAGGCCGAGGGAGTGGAACTCGTGGTGCGCGACTGTGGTGGCCGGATTGTCCAGCTTGTTCACGGCCAGAACTACGGGGCGTCCGGATCTCCGCAGCAGATCCGCCACGTGCTCGTCCACCGGGTGAGGGCCGTCGCGACCGTCCGTAACGAGGACGACGGCCTGGGCCCTCTCGATCGCCTCGAGGACTTGCTCCCGGACTTCACGGTCCAGGGGCCGCTCGGGCACGTCACTGATGCCACCAGTATCCACCAGGAGGAAGTTGCGGCCGGCCCAATCGGTATCCGCGAATTGCCGATCCCGGGTAACCCCGCTCTCTTCCGCCACGATCGCGATCCGGCGGCCTACGATGCGGTTGAACAGAGTGGACTTGCCCACATTGGGTCTTCCCACGATCGCGACCGTGGGAAGACCTACAGCGCCAGCAGGGTGTCCGTTATGTGTTCCGATGGGCATATCCGTAACTCCGGCATGCTCTCCCTCAGCTCCGAGAGGGAAAGGTCATCCAGAAATAACTCCTGATCGTTCAGCGACGTCCGGCTGAACAACGCAAGGTCGAAATGTCGATATGGGTCGAGTGCCCTGGCGTAGTCCTCCCCGCTCAGAAGGCCGGCCGTCGTGACCATCGAACCGTACAACGTATTGTCCACGGCGACCGTCTCGATGGACGAGCCTGTACGGTGGGCCACGTCGTCCGCCAGTCTGCCCAGGTGGGGCCGCATCGAAGTGCCCGTCACCAGGACGATGTCCTTGCCGCTGAGTGACGGAAGATCCGCCAGGTCTGCGTGCACCGCCGATCGGAGGGCGGATACGGCGCCGACTCCGTTCGCCACCAGCTCATAATCGTCGAAGTACCCGGGCTCCGGAAGATTGAGGCCCGCTTGCAGAAACATTTCGTCCGAGGCGTAGCACCACCCCCTTCCCCGCTCGGCCAGGGCTCGCTCGCGTATGCCGTCAACCATTCCCAGCGCCTCGACGCACTCTCCGGGCGTGAGGGGCCGAACACCTCTGTCGGAGTTGTAGCTCGTCAGGCCCACGGGCACGATCGAGAGGGACAGGACATCCTCCCCCCGATCGTAGAGATCTCCGATTGTCCGGTCGAGGACGGAGCCATCGCTGATCTCCGGGCAGAGTACGACCTGCGCGTGCACCTGGATTTCACCACTCGCCAGCCGGTCGAGGTGCTCGCCGATGAGCGCCGAGTTCGGGTTGATGAGCATCCGGAGCCTCGCCGCGGGATCCGTCGCGTGAACGCTCACGTACAGGGGCGTGAGTCGCTGCTCGACGATGCGTTCCCAGTCGTCGTCTCTCAGGTTCGTGAGGGTGACGTAGTGGCCGAACATGAACGACAGGCGATAATCGTCGTCCTTCACGTACAGCGGCGGTCGCAGCCTGGTCGCCTTCGGATTGCCTTTCACGAAGCAGAACGGACACGCATTCGTGCACCGCCGAACCTTGTCCGCTTCAGGCACGAAACCCAGAGACTCGTCGGGGTGTTTCTCGATGTCGTACACGACCGGCTGTCCGTCGGGCAACCGGACTTGGAGAACGATCTCGGCGTCCGCTTCGCAAAACTGTAGATCGAGAGAATCGCGAAGATCCCTACCGTTGATCGAGATGAGCACCGTGCCGGGAGGGATCCCGAGGTCGGCGCCGATCGAGCTTCGCCTTACCCGCGCGACGCGGACCATTTGACTTTCCCCTCAGTCAAGTGCTGGCCGGGCGTCCATCCGCCCGCAGCAGTGCGGCGGCCTCGACGCCGGCGCTGCGCAATATTGCGGCAACTCATCGTTTGGATGAGCAAGCGGGCGAAAACCCGGATTCGAATTCCCGCCCGCCCGGTCTCACCTCGAAGGTCAGGAGTCGCTTGCCGCGGCGTCCTGCCCGTACTGGAAGCCCGCCACGGGATCCTCAATCTGGAACTGCAGCAAGAAGGAAGTGGCCTCGCCTGCAGCCGGGAGCGTGAGCATCAGCTCCTCGGTCATCACGACCTTCCCTTCCTCGTCCAGCAATCTGACGGGAACGGTGATCTCCCTGCCGGCAGCGGCGCTCTTGTTCATCACCTGTCCCTCAACGCTGTACACGCCCTCGGAGACGGAGGCCAGCTGGGAGCGGAGGAACTCGAACTCGAGCCCGTCCCGCTTCTGAAGCACGGCCAGTGCCGCGTCGGTGTCGTCGAGCTCGCGGTACGCGTTGGCCAGGAGGTTGTAGTTGACAGACTCGTACGGATACCTCTCGACAAGCTGGTCAGCCAGGGGAAGGAGCTCCTCGTACTGTTCCGACTGGTAGTACGTGTTGGCGAGGTTCTCAAGCGTCTCCTTATTCAGTGGATTCATGTCGTGGGCGCGCTCGAACGCCAGCGAGGCTTGGGTGAAATCCTGAGCCCGGTAGAGCCCGATCCCCACCTGAGACCACTGCCGGAAACTCAGGTCGTCTCGCTGCAGCAACTCGCCAAACATCTGCTCCGCCGCCTCGGTGTCTCCCGCGTCCATGAGAGCGATCGCGTAGTTCAACACGCCAAGGACATCATCCGGATGCGCGGCCGCATATTCGGAGTAGATGACGAGGGCTTCGTCGCGTCTCCCGTCCGCAATCAACAATTCGGCCAGATTGATGCTGGCCGCACGAACCATTTCCGGATCGCCGCCGGCCTCGACGGCCTGAGCGTACAGTTCTATCGCCGTTGCGTTCTCGCCACGCTGCTGGTAAATGTTGGCCGCATTCGTAATGGAACGGGCGTCGGAGTAAATAACGTTGGCCTGCTGGAACGCTTCAAGGGCTTGATCCTGCTCGTCGGCGCGCAACGAGCCGATGCCCCGGTTGTACAGGGGAACCCAGGCATTGAAGCGCAGCTCGTTCACAAGGTCCGTGCACGCGGGATCGGAGGTCAACAGCTTCGTGAGCATCGAGTCCGCCCCTGCGTAGTCGCGCAGGCCGAGGTAGGCCTGCCCGGCCAACAGATAGGCTCGGGGCAGCGGATCGTCATCCATCAGGACCGGCTCGAGCTTCTCGAGCGCGCGCGCGAATCGCTTCTCCTTCGGCTGCGGGTCGTCGCGGCGAGCGGCGTAACTCAGTTCGACGTCGGCGCCACGCGTGTCGCGGTTCCCCTTTTGGCCGCACTCTTGCGCCAGGAGGTCTAAGGGGAAACCGAACGCGGCAACCATGCCTGCCGCCAGAATGTACTTCAACGAATGTCTGAGCATGATAACCTCAACTATTGTATTGACAATTATATAACAGGGACCCCTGCGTCTCCCTGACGTCCTCCCGTCGAGCGTCGGACTATCCTCGCCCGGGAGAGTCAGGAAGCAGACTCGGTGCATCCTGCCACTGCTCGTCGGCTAGGGCAAGGCCCGGCGTCACTAATACGCTCCACGGCCCGGCATGTTTCCTCCCGCCAGGACTTGCCTGCTAAATCCGTCCGAGCTCGTCCAGGATTCGGCGGGCGGTCGCGGGCCCTATTCCGCGTACGGCGGTGAGGTCCGCCGGGCGCGCCCGACGGATGGCCTCGAGACTACCGAACTCACTCAACAGGTCCTCTTCTCGTGAGGGGCCGACCCCCGGAACGTCCGACAGCCGCGATCGCAAGGTGCGCTTTCGCCGGAGGGCACGGTGGTAGTCCACGGCGAACCTGTGAGCTTCATCCCTCGCCCGTTGCAGCCAGTGCAGTGCGGGGCTCCTTCGATCCAGACGAAGCGCCTCACTCGTCGCAGGAGTAAACACCTCTTCCTCGCGCTTGGCCAACGAGACGACCGACAGGTCGGATACGCCGGCCCCTTCCATGGCGTGTACCGCCGCTGCCAACTGGCCCTTTCCTCCGTCCACGATCACGAGGTCTGGGAGGGGGAGGTCTTCTGTTACTCGGCGCTGAAAGTACCTTCCCACAACTTCCTGCATCATCGAGTAGTCGTCTGTCCGTCCGTCCGGTGTCTCTCGAATCCGGAATCGTCGGTACTCTGATTTGCGGAGAGTCCCGTCCCTCAGCCACACGGCGCTTCCGACGGAGTCATGGCCGCTAAGCGTCGAGATGTCGAAACAAACCAGGTCTCGAGGCGGTCCGTGCAGAGCGAGAGCCGCTGCCAGCTCACGTGCCGCGGGGGGAACCTCCCGCCTGTCGGGATCGACGGCATCCAGCTCGGCCTTCTCGGCGAGCTGCTGCGCGGCGTTCTCTTCGGCGAGCTCCAGGAGGCGGCGCTTTCTACCGCGCTGAGGCACGTGTATGGTGAAGGTTCCGTTGCGCCGCTCGCCGAGCACGGTCTCCACGAGGATGCGGTCCTCGAAGTCCGAGGGGACGACGAGTTCGGGCGGGAGATCGTTCCGTCGGAGGTAGGCGCTCTTGATGGCGGCGGACGTGAGATCGGCCATGTCGTCGGCGCCCTGACCGACCTGAAGGAAATGGACGTCTCGACCGAGCAGCTTGCCTTCCCTCACCCGCAGGAAGAGGCAGCACGCCAGATCATCCTTGCGAGCAATGCCGAGCACGTCCCGATCTCCGCCCCGGAAGTCGATCGTCGTTTGCCTCTTCTCGAGCGACCCGAGCCCGCGAATCACATCGCGAAGCTCCGCCGCCCGCTCGTATTTCAGCTTGGCGGCTGCCTTCTCCATCTGCTGCTTCACATCGAGCTTCAGGCGAGCTGTATGGCCCGACAGGATATCGAGGATCCGGTCGATCATCTCACGGTACTCGGTCTGCGTTTGCTTTCCTACGCACGGGGCGCGGCACCGGTCTATGAAGTAGTCGAGGCAGGGCCTGTCCGGCTCATCCAACGGAAGGTCGTAGTGACAGCTCCGCACCGTGAACATTCGGCGAATCAGCCGCAGAGCTCGCCTCATCGCTCCCACATCCGTGAACGGGCCGAAATAGCGGGAGCCGTCGCGCTCCAGCCTCCGGGTGACCAGCACGCGCGGAAACGGCTCCTGTACGGTGACCTTCACGTACGGGTAGGTCTTGTCGTCCCTTAACTGGATGTTGAACCGCGGGCCATGTTCCTTTACGAGATTCGACTCGAGGAGGAGAGCCTCGGCCTCGGAATCGACGACGAAAGTCTCGACGGAGTCGGTGCGGCGAGAGAGCTCCCGCAGCTTGAACGACCGATCGGTCGTAGCGCCGAAGTAGCTCCTCACTCGGCTGCGCAGTGAGGCGGCCTTTCCAATGTAGAGGATCTCGCCGTCCGCATCGCGAAACACATAGACGCCAGGGCGCGTGGCAAGGCCCTTCAACTGCTCTCGCAGGCGATCACCCTTCACTGAGTGGTTCCTCTGACAGAATCACGGGAGGGCGGCGGGCAATCAGGAGGTATGGAACTGCACCCGCTGCTCCGACGGCGAGTAGGAGAGCGAGATCGTACAGGAATCCATGGCCCGGCATCCGGGGATCCAGCCACCCGCGGACTGCGCTCGCCGCTATCGCGGCGACAGCCACTGCTGCGGCCAGGCGCACGGTAGCCTTCAGCGCCGCGGTCTCAAACAGGCCGCCGAGACGCTTTGCCAGGAATCGCCACAGCAACAGCAGGTTCAGCCAGGCTCCGATCGCCCCGCCCAGAGCGATTCCCATCGCGGCATACGGACGGTACGGCAGCGGGAGTCGCGCACGCGCGCTGAGCGTGAGAACGACAGCGGCCCCGATCGCCACCGAGATCGACACGGCTGCCAACATCATCGGCGTGCGTGTGTCCTGCAGGGCGTGAAAGCCGCTCGCGAAGAGCTTCAGCGAGCTGGATGCCACCAGACCCAGGGCATACGTGGCCAGGACCGCAGCGACGAGCGTGGTGCTCGATTCTGAAAAAGCCCCGCGCTGATAAACGACTCGAATGATAAGGTCGCCGAACAGGAGGAAGCAGACTGCGGCCGGAAGCACGAAAAACAGGATCTGAAAGAAGCCGTTCACGAGTCTGGGCCTGAGCCGGGCGGCTGTAGCCTCACGCGACATGTGAGGCAATGAGGCGGCGGCGACGGCGATCCCGAACAGGCTGATCGGCAAGTACATCAGACGCTGCGAATAGCCGAGAGCCGACATGGCGCTCGTGCCCACGAGGGTAGCGAGAGAGATGTCCACCAGGGTCGAGATCTGGAAGATCCCCTGACTGGATATCACCGGAATCGTATTCCGCACGATCCGTCGTACGGGTTCCCAGCTCCAGCCGCCAGTGGGTCTCAGCGAGCCGGTGAGTCGGCGCGCGGTCGGGATCTGGATGCCGACCTGCAGGATACTGCCGACGAGGGCAGACCAGGCCAGCGCGTGGGCGAATCGGTCGCTCCCGATGGCGTATGCCCAGAAAAGTCCGCCGATCTGAGCGAGGTTCCACACCGTCGGTGCGACGAAGGGGAGGAAGAAGCGACCATGGCTGTTCAGCACACCCAGGAACCAAGCCCCGACGATGAGGACCCCTGACATCGGGAAGAAGATGCGGACGAGCTCGGTCGTGATACGCCTGGACTCTTCCCCTGCCCCGATCATTATGGCGCTCGTTAGCCACGGGGCGATCAGGACCCCGAGGGTGCTCAGCAGGACCGCAGCTGTGAGGACAATTCCGAGGACGGACGATGCCAGCCGGGTCGACTGGGAAGAAGACGCCCCGTGCTTCTGGAGCGTTTCGGAATACACCGGAACAAAGGCGGCGGAGAGCGTTCCCTCACCGAGGAGGTTCCGAATGATGTTGGGGATCTTGATCGCCGCCCAGTAAGCGTCCGCCACGAGTCCGGTACCGAGGAAGGCCGCCAGCGCCACGTCTCGTGCCAGCCCCGTGACGCGGCTGAGGAAGATGCCCCCGCTCACGGACACTGCCTCACGAGAGCGACGAGAGATCACCCGGGGCCCGACTACCCGGACGTCCCGAGGCGTGCCCTGGGAAGGGGTCGGCTCACTCACCCGAGCCGAGGCGGGACGGCTCGTCTTCGCCCGACCCATCGATCAGGCGCCGCACGAACTCGGTTTCCTCTCGCACGCTCTCCAGGCTCTCGCTGAGATACTTCACCTCGGCTTCCAGGACCTGCACCCGGGAGTCGATCTGGGGTAAGTCCCGGCCCTCGTCGCCGCGCGCGATGCGGTTCGCGAGCGCCTGTCCCACGGAGGAATCCAAGACGATCGCCAGAATCGGGATCATGAGGACGAGACCGATGATTACGGCCCAGTACACGCCCACCACCTGTCGAGAGTCAGTCGAAATGCCGCGGCATCGGGTGCAGCGAGCCGAACGATGGCTAAGCTACTCCGCGGCAGCATTGCCAGCAACGCCGCCAGTCTCGTCTGAGGGGACTTCCGGGTTTCCATTCAGCGTTGCATCCCACGCCGAATGCAGGAAGGAGTCCCCGTGGCGGGCCAGGAAGACGTATACAGACAGCGCCCGCTCCTGGGGAGTCCCTTCCGGATACAAGTTGTCCGCTGCGCGGCGGAGCTGCGCCACCGCGGTTTCCTCCCGCTTTCGCGTTGCACTGTCCAGGGTCCGCCGGAATCCGGCCAGTCCCGCGAACGCCTGGCTTCGGCTCTTCCCGACGGCGGACCGGAGACCCGGGAGATCCGTCCCCACAGTGTCCTCGAGCAGGCGGAACTCCTCTTCGACACGGTCCTCCAACTGGAGTAGTGCCTCCTCGACCGCACGCGGCCGACTGCGCTCCACCAGCCCGGCGACTGCCGCGGTACCGCCGTCGCTCAGATCCTCTGCATTCACACCGGTCTTCTCCAGAAGCCGTGAGACGCGCGGTTCCAGCACGCGCCAGGACCGTCGCGGGCGGATGGCGGGCATGGTGACGCCGAAGAGGTCAAACGTGGGTGACAGCTGAGACCAGTAGGCGATCTCACCGGGGCCTAGGACGGTGGCGGCTACTGGCAGAAGCCAGGACTCCAGCGCGGGACGCAGGGCGGCGGAAGGACTGTATGGTATCGGGTCGGACGCGATGTCTGCGAGCATCTCTCCGAGCGGGCGGGACTCACCCCCTCGGCCGATCCGTAGGGTTAGACGCGTCCCGTACAGCCGGCAACGCCCCTCGTCCGTGTCCCGGAACACCGGTACCGCGTTCTCAAGGTAGGTCAACTGGGGCCGATAGCCGAGGTCCGTCACGGAGGATGTGCCCGCAGCGAGCGCCCCGTCCGCCGACTCGTGATTCTCCAGCACGGCGCGATAGAAGGGTCCGGCGGCTCGGCGGAGCTCGGGATGCGCGGAGTCCACGAACGCGATAGGCCACCCCGCCAGCCAGCCGGAAACGACTTCGACGAACGCCTCGGTGAATGTGCGCCCAGGCCGGTACGAGTCGAGCAGGCTGTCGATCCATGGATTTCCCCCGTCACGGCGCTCCATCGAATCACAGAACTGACGGGCGATCTCGTCTATGTCGTCCGGCAACGGAGACGGACCGACCGCCCGCCCCGCCCTCTCCTCCACAGGGGCGACGGCCAGCTTGCGCAGCCTCTCCTCTCTGTCCAGGAGCCCGATGGATGCGACTTCATTCCAGTCGTGGTCGTCTCCCGCGACCCAGAAGACGGCGAGGCAGGGCCGGCCGAGCTGCTTCTCGATGACGGATGCGGTGTGGACGGCCGTGAGCGCCTTGTACAGCACATAGAGCGGGCCGCCGAACAACTGTGGTTGCTGGCCCGTCGAAACGACGATTCCTTCTCCCGATATCACGCGCCCCAGCCTCTCACGGCCCGGCGTCGTGACGCGAACAAAGGCCTGCTTCGGGATGCGGCACTCGTTCGCCGGGTCGGGGACGACCGGCGCGACCGTCGCATCGAGAACACCGGGTGGGAAGAGCCTGAGCGCCTCCGGGTCGCCATTCAGTAAATCGGCAACGAGTCCTCCGGCGCCGGCCAGCCGCTCCGTCTCAAAGACCAGTGGCGTCACCGGGCTGCCTCCGGGAGCCCCGTCACGTGGCCGGCCAGAATGAGCCGCGGAGAGGTCGACCGGAAGGTGGCCCCTTGGTAATCCCCGAACCGGTGCGAGATCTCGAGCCCGGCCTCCTCCAGGAGCGCTGTGAGTTCAGCTCGACTGTAAAGGCGAACGCGCTCCTCGAAGTCGCTCGCGGATCCATCGGTGGTCGACTCGATTCGGATCCTCTTAATGACGCACCCGTCCAGGATCTCTCTACGTTGGATGATCCGCTTTCCGTCTATCTCGCGCATATCTTCGGGAACGAGTTCCCTCAGGACGCGATCTGCGTTAAGAAAGTCGAGCATGAAACTGCCCCCGCGTCTCACAACGCGTCCCATCTCCTGGAGGACTCGACGGTCGTCGAGCGGCTCACGGAAATAGCCGAAGGAAGTAAAAAAGCTCGTCACGCCGTCGAAAGCCCCATCCTCGAACGGGATCTCGCGCATGTCGGCACGTACCAGCGAGCTTACGGCCGTCTGGCTTTGCGCTCGTCGCAAGAGGGCCCGCGACAGGTCGAGGCCTGTGGGATACAGGCCTGCCGTCCTCAGTTCTCGCATATGCCGACCGGCCCCGCACGCGAGGTCCAGGACCGTGGCTTGCGGACCCGGAGGCACCGCCGCCAGAAAAAGATCGACAGCGGCCCTGGCCTCATCTGCATCCCTGTGCGGGTATAAAGCGATGTACTCCTCTCCGAACCAGTCCCGAAACCACTCGCGCGTTGGGGCGGGGCCGGACACCCTCAATCTCCCTTATAGTAGGGCCCACCTCGCAGGATCGTCCCCGCGCGGTACAACTGCTCGGCCAGCACAAGGCGGGCCAGGTCGTGTGGTAGAGTCATGCGAGAAAGGGAGATCGAGCGCTTGCAGCGCCCGACGAACGCCTCGTCGAGGCCGAACGCGCCACCGACGACGAACACGGCGCCAGCGTGTCCGTACGTTGCCATGTCGCCCAGGGTGTCCGCAAGCTCGCGCGAAGTCATGGCGGAACCTTCGCGAGTGAGAGCGCAGGTGTCCAGTCCGTCGGGCAACCGGTGACAGAAATCTTCCGCTGCGCGCGCCATGATGAGGCGCGGGTCGTTACCCACTCCGCTCGCCGGAGGTACTTCCAGCGTCTCGAGGCGGAAGTATCTGCCGGCCCTCAGCTCGTAGTCCCGAATTGCTGAAGCTACTCCGCGATCGCGGGGTGAGCCGACCGCCATGATCATCAGCTTCATATCCCAACTTCCCTCACGCTCGAGTCTGCGACGGCGGAGGAGGGCAGCAGGCTCAGCGCTGCCCGAACCACAGCGGGTGGCGTACCGGAATCAACCCAGTTCACGCTCTCGGAGAGGTACCAGATCGGCACGTCCCCGCCCACGCTCCGGGCGAGCTTCGAGGCATCCTTCAGCGTGCACACGATTCCCTCCTCACCCGCGAGGTCCCGCAGGCGTACGACCGCGGCCTCACGTATGTTCGCGTGGTCACGAAGGGCGAGGGTCTCGACGACGCTGGCCGTGGCCTGCGAGGCCTGGGAGAAGAAGACGTCCGGCCACATGACGCCAGCAACGGCCACCCTCGGGCACGGTGCGTCGATGCGTCCGGCGCTTTCCGTGATGGCCACGAGCCGTCCCGGCCTGATTCGCGCGACGATCACGGGTGGTGTCTCCAGGCCGCCGGCGACGCCTCGGAGCATCGTCCCCGGGGCAGCCTCGGTGACGCTCGAGTGCCCCGCAGGCGCCCGTACGCTCCTTTCTACCCGGACCACCAGGTCGGCTCTCGCGAGGGCGGCCAAGCCCTCACGAAACGGTCCGGCCGGAAGTCGATGCACTGGGCGGGCAAGTACCGTGTCGTCGACGGCCACGATATCCAGGTCCCGGTGAAGGCGACGGTACTGAAACCCGGAGTCCAGCACGATGAGCTCCGCTCCGGCCTCGGCTGCTGCCCGGGCCAGACCGAGTCGGTCCCTGCCTCCGAACACCAGAGCCTCCGGGCACAGATGGCGGTGTACTTCCAGCTCGTCCTCGAAACCATGCGTGAGAATCGCCGTCACGACGCCGGCGTCGCTCAGGCGTCGAGCGAGGTCGGAGGCGATAGGGGTCTTGCCCGAGCCACCCGCCGTCAGCCCGCCAATAGACACCACGGGCACGGGGGCCCGTCCGGCGGCGATCACGCGCGAGTCGTACAGAAGATTCCTGAAGTCGGCCACCGCGGCATACGCGCCGGAAGCGAGATGCATGGCCCTCCCGGGGCGATCGGCCCACGCTTGCCGCACCCGGCGTTCCACTCCAAAAATGCCTTCGCGACGCGTCGTCACGGGGAGTTATTACCCAGCGCGCGTGTCACTGCGTTCTCGCACACGGTGCTCGCTGCGTTCTGGGCCTTCGTCACTCTGTCCTGCCAATCGGCGAGCGCCTCTCGCGCAATGTCGGCTGGGACGGGGATGGGCTCCCCGTAGCTCAGGTAGACCACGGACCCGGGTTTCGGGACGAAGAACTCGTCCCAGCTGTTGACTCGCCACACCCGGCTCGCCGCGGCCGCGACAGGGACAATCGGCAGGCCCGTTCGGGCGGACGCGAGCACCGCCCCGGGCTTGCACTGGCGCGCGGGCCCCTGGGGCCCGTCCGTCGTGATCGCCAGCGGGTGGCCTTCAGCTGCCGCCCGGATGAACCCCCGCAGTGCCGGCGATCCTCCCCGCGTGCTGGAGCCTCGGATCGTCCGAAAACCGATCCCCTCAACCATTCGAGAGATGATCTCTCCGTCCCGGTGCCGGCTAACGATCACCGCGATGTTCTGGTCCCGGTGTCCCAGGGTCAGGGCGAGCTGCTGGGAGTGCCACAGCGCGTAGATGCCCCTCGCCGCCCGGGGACGCGTATCCACGCGTCGACCATCGGTGTCGAGGAGGCGGAATCTCCAGCTCCTACAGAGCGTCCGCAGGAACGTCGGGCCGATGTACCTGGCGGCGATCAGCGTGGCGTCGACACCCACGGTCAGATCCCGTCTCCGAGGAGACGCGCGCATGCTTCGGCGACTCGAGCGGCGGCACCGGGTTTGCCCAATCGGGCCCTTACTTCGAGGAGCCCGGCGATCTGCTCGCGACGTGTGGGGCTGTCCCTGTCCAGGAGCGAGGCTGTCGCGGCAGCGAGTGCACCGGGCGTCGCCTCTCCCTGGACAAACTCGGGAACGACCTCGCGGCCCGCGACGAGGTTGACCAACGAGATGTGGTCGACCCGCACCACTCTCCTGGCGACGGCATACGTGACGGGACTGACCCGGTATCCCACTACCATGGGAACACCTTCCAGCGCCAACTGCAACGTGATCGTTCCGGACTTGGTGATCGCGGCTGTCGCCGATCTGCTCGCCTCCTCCGCCTCCACGAGCCGGATCCCACCCAGTCCCGCATACACGGACGGTGACAGGTCCCGTGCACGCGCCACCCGGATGTTCAGGTTCGGTATCTCCCTGGCGAGGAGGCGGCCAGCCTCGAGGAAGGGAGGAAGCAGTCGTTGGACCTCCTGCCGACGGGAGCCCGGAAAAATGCCCAGGATGGGAAATTCGCCGAGAGCTTGCCCGGGTTGCGAAGCGGATTCCTCTCGATCCAGGAGGGGGTGGCCCACAAACCGCGTACGCACGTCCCACCGCTGGAGCCTTTCCTCCTCGAACGGGAGCACGACACATACGAGATCCGTGTCCTCGCCCAGTTTGCGGGCTCGGGATTCGTGCCATGCCCACACTTGTGGCGCTATGTAGTAGAGCACCCGGATTCCCCGGCGATGAGCGAAACGCGCGAGAGGGAGATTGAACCCCGGGTAGTCGATCGGTACGAGCAGGTCTACATCTCGCTCGACGAGGAAGCGCCGTACTTCCCGCCGGAGCCTGGCAAGGTCCGGTAAATGGCGCAGTACTTCCGCGAAGCCGAGGACCGCCAGCCGGTCGAGGTCTGCCAGGAGCTCGACACCCTCGGCCGCCATGCGGCTTCCGCCCAGCCCATACAGGCGCACTCCGGGTACACGGTGTCGGAGCTCGCGAGCCAACTCTGCACCGTGAAGGTCTCCCGACTGTTCGCCAGCTGCCAGGAATACGGCTCGGCTAGACAATCCGATTGAGATAGCCCATGAGCAGAATCACCAGGATGAGCAGAAACACCAGCGTGAGGGGACGTGCGCCACGCTTGGCACCCACTCCCAGCTTCTTACGCTCTTCGCGTATCTTGTACAGGGACATAGGCTGATCGCTCGATCTCACTTTGTATCCTCAGGGCGACTTCCAGTGCCGCCCTGCCCTCCGCCGCGGAGACGCTTCCTCCTCCGTTTCCGCGCACCGTATCGAGGAACGCCTCCAGTTCGAGCCAGAGGGGTTCTGCGCCGTCACCGTGAATCTCGACCCGCTCGACAATGTCGCCGAGGGATATCTCTCCAGGATCCGTCGTTCGGGCCAGTTCGCCCGGCTCGATGCCATCGCGGCGCCTCAGGTACTCCCCCGCCCCGCTTGCGAGGTCGAGGCTGAAGTAGCCGGACGGCTGGAACAGGCGCAGAGTTCGGGTCTGCTCGGTGGACACCCGGCTGGCGCTGATGTCCGCGCAGGCGCCGTTGGCGAACCGGATTCTCGCGTTCGCCATGTCGATCGAGTCGGTGAGAACAGGCACTCCGACCGCGTCCACGGACACCACGGCGCTATCGACGAGGCCGAGGACGAGGTCGATGTCGTGGATCATCAGGTCGAGCATGACGGGGACGTCCGTACCGCGCGGCTGGAACCTCGCCAGTCTTTGCGACGAGATGTATCGCGGACCGTCGAGCAGTGGTCGGCATGCGCGGATGGCCGAATTGAATCTCTCGACGTGACCCACGGCCAGGAACAGCCCAAGGCGGTCAGCCGTCTCGACCAGGTCGTCGGCTTCGACCAGGGTAGGCGTAAGCGGCTTCTCGACCAGAACGTGACACCCGGACTCAAGCGCCAGCCGGGCGACCTGGTGGTGCGCGGACGTTGTCACTGCCACGACAACGGCATCGCACTTCCCGGCCAGCTCACCAGCGTCGAAGGCAGTCACGGAGAGGCGGCTTGCCACTTCCCGAGCCCGCGCGCCATCTGCGTCGGCCACACCGACCAGATCACAGTCGGGCATATCACCGAGAATCCGCGCGTGAACGGATCCCAGCCGGCCGATGCCCACCACTCCGACGCGGAGGTCAGTCACTTCGTGATACCGCGGTTGCTCGCCCGGATGAACTCGATCATGTAGTCGACCTCCGGGGTGAGATCATCGCGCCCCGACAACTCGTCGAGTGCCTGTGAGACGTTCAGCTCGGATTGGAAGATCAACCGGTAGGCATCCTTGATCTGCCGAATGGCGTCTCGCCGGAAACCCCGGCGTCGCAGGCCGACGATGTTGAGTCCGTACGCCTCGCACGGACTGCCCGCGACCATCACGTACGGTGCTACATCCTGGGGGAGCCGGGAACCGCCTCCGACGAACGAATGACTGCCGATCCGGACGAATTGGTGCACAGCCGTCACTCCGCCGACGATCGCCCAGTCGTCGATGGTCACGTGACCGCCCATATTGACCGCATTGGCAAGGATCACGTGGTTGCCGACGTGTGAGTCGTGAGAGACGTGAGCGTAAGCCATGATCAGGCAGTCATCTCCAACCACGGTCGTGCCCGAGTCGATAGTACCACGGTTGAGTGTCGCATACTCCCGGATCGTTGTCCGGTTGCCGACGACCAGACTCGTTTGCTCGCTCGCGTACTTGAGATCCTGGGGGTCCGTACCGAGAACGGCTCCTTTGAAGATCCGGCAGTCATCTCCGACCACAGTGTCCTTTTCGATAAGCACGTGGGAGTCGATCGTGGTTCGCTCGCCGATCACGACGCCGGGGCCGATGATGGAGTACGGACCGACGGTTACGGAGTCGGGGATCCGCGCTTCGGCGTGCAGGATCGCCGTGGGGTGTACCGTCTCGGAGATCGAGACAGAGGGCTCGTTCATTTGTCCATCACTCTTGCCAACATCGTGGCTTCCGCAACGACCTCACCGTCTACACGCGTCTCGCCTTGCATGCGGCAGGTGCGCCCCTTCAGCTGCAACATCCGCAACTCGAACAGGAGCTGGTCGCCGGGCATGACGGGACGCCGAAACTTGACTTCGTCCAGCGACATGAAATAGACGACCTTGGAGTGCGGGTCGTCGAACTCGTTCATGAGAAGAAGACCGCCTGCCTGGGCCATGGCCTCCACGATCAGGACGCCAGGCATGATCGGGTGATCGGGAAAGTGGCCCTGGAAGAACGGTTCGTTGATCGTGACGTTCTTCAGTCCGAGTATGCGCTTCCCACTTTCGAACTCCAGCACCCGGTCGATGAGCAGAAACGGGTACCGGTGGGGTATGTACTCGAGGATCTTGTTGATGTCGAGGGCGGGTCTACCGTCCGCCGGTCGGAAGAGCAGGTTCCGGAGCCGGCGAGCGACTGCCACATTCCCTCGATGGCTCGGTCTTTCTGCTATGATGTGACCCCGGATGCGAGCCCCGGCAAGTGCCAGGTCCCCCACGAGGTCCAGTACCTTGTGTCGCACGAACTCGTCCGGGAACCGCAGCTCGGTGCCTTCGGCCAGGCCCTCGTCGGTTGCCACTATCGTGTTCTGATACGTAGCGCCGAGTGCGAGCCCCTTTGCGTGCAGCATGTCCCTCCAGCTCTCGAGCCCGAAGGTACGGGCCGGCGCGATCTCACTGCAGAACGTGTCTGGTTCCACTTCGACCGTAACCGACTGCCTGCCGATGGCAGGGTGGTCGAACTCGATGACCGCCGTGACACGGTAGCCGTCGTGCGGGGCTACCGTATAGGTCGATTCGCCCTCACGCACTACGAACGGTTTGCGGATGACGATGCTCCGTGAGCGACTCCCCTCCTGTTTCTGAATGCCGGCGGCCTGTATGAGCGCGCACCAGTCGCGTCCGCTGCCGTCCAGTGCGGGTGGCTCGGGTCCCTCGAGCTGGATCTCGAGGTTGTCGATCCCGAACACGGTCAGTGGCGCCAACAGGTGCTCGATCGTACCCACCCTGGCGTCGCCCTGCCCGAGGACGGTCTCCCATGACGTGCCGGCCACGTTGTCGACCGTGGCTTCGAACCCGGGTTCGCCGTCCATGTCCATTCGGCGAAAAACGATGCCGGTGCCGACGTCGGCCGGCTTCAGGGTCGCCCTGACCGGCCGACCCGTGTGAAGCCCCGTGCCATCGAGACTAACCTCGGTGTTCAGAGTCCGCTGTCGGCGATCGGTGGTGTCGCTCTCGCTCATTCGCTCTCCGTCTCCGCATCCAGTCGACGCTCGAGTTCCCGGAGGCGCCGCTGGAACTCGGGCAGGCGCAACGTCCCGGCGCTGGCGCGAAGCGACTGCCGGTGGGGGCGCGCGGGGTAGCCCGAGACGACGGCTCCGGCGGGCACATCGCCGATCACGCCCGCCTGCGCAGCGATGCGAGCCCCGGAGCCGATGGTGATATGACCCGCGATTCCCGCCTGTCCACCGAGCTGCGCGCCGTCTCCGATCCTGACGCTTCCCGCCACGCCCACCTGAGCCACGATGATGCAGTCCTCGCCGATCTTCACGTTGTGGGCGATGTGGACGAGGTTGTCGATCTTGGTGCCGCGGCCGATCACGGTGTCCCCGAGGGCGCCCCGGTCCACGGTACAATTGGCGGCGATTTCCACGTCATCCCCTATAATGCACCGTCCCACCTGCGGGATGCGCATCAGTCCCTCGGCTCCCGCCGTATACCCGAAGCCGTCCACGCCTAGCCGCACGCCCGTATGGATGCGGACGCGGTTTCCCAACTCAACATCGTGCAGGATCGTGCAACCCGGACCGACCCTGCAGTCGCTGCCAATCGTCACATTGGCTCCGATATGAGTGTGTGGCCCGATGAGTGTTCCCGAACCGATGACCGAAGCGCCCTCGATTGTCACGTAGGGCCCGACACACGTGCCTTCATCGATTCGGGTTCCCCTGCCGATGATTGCCGTGGGGTGGACGCCTGATTCCGGTCGGTGCTCGGGATGGAAAACGCCGAGCAACATGCCGAAGGCGAGTTCCGGATTCTCTACCCTGATGTACGCCGTGCCGTTTGCCTCGAGCGGGATGCCCGGCGGGACCAGGCAGGCGCCGACGCTCGTGGATTCCAGACGCTGGGCGTAGCGTTCGTTCACCGCGAACGTCACGTCATCTGGTCCGGCTCGATCCACGGATGCGACGCCGGAAACGTGGCGGGCCGCGTCGCCCTCCACTTCACCGGCGACAAGATCCGCCAGTTGCTGCACCGTATACGTGGTCATGTCATATCCCTGCGGAGTCCGCCTCCCGAGGAAGACGAAGGCGAGGTTGGGATGAGGACACCCGGGAAGCAACGGGGTCGCCCTGCCTCCCGGGATCCTCCGTCCAAACGCTCTACTGCTGCGGAGCTGCCGCGCCTGATGGCGCTGGAGGCGGCGCGGCGCTGCCGAGCCTCGCAAGAACCGCGTTGGTAATGTCCAGCATCGTGTCCGCCGCCACCAGTCCTTCCTTCGATGCGTCCAGTACGATCGAGTAGCGATTCTCGGCCCGCACCTCTTCGATCACGCTACTCACGTGTTCGAGGATCGGACCCAGCAGTTCCTGCTGCCGCTGCTGCGCCAGAGTATCCATCTCTCCCTGCCGTGTCTGCAACTGGTTGCGGAGGTTCATGATCTCCTGCTGCTTCTGTTCCTTGGCCTGGGGGCTCAGTAGCACTTCCTGGCGCTGGTAATCCTGGAGTATCGAATCGACTACCGCTGCCTGCCGCTGGAGCTCGGAGCGCATATCAGCGAGCTCCCTCTCGAACGTGCGGGCAGCCTCCTCGGCTCCCGGCGCTTCCTGCAGAATGACCTGTGCCCGTACGTAGACAAGGGGCGTACCGGCGGCCGGTATCTCCTGGGCCTGGGCGCTCTGCGAGCCAAACGCTATGCCGATTGCGGCGATGGCGATCAAACGTGTAAGAGCCATGTCGTCTATCTCCTTCCGGTGAACTTTGATTCCGTCTGCAATCCTCGTTCGCTGCCTCAGAACAGTTGTCCGAAGCGGAAGTGGAGCTGCCAGCCCGGATCGGGCCGCCCCAGTACGTCTCGCCGGTCGAACCCGTAGGCATAGTCAAGGCCCACGGGGCCGAAAGGTGTTACCAAGCTCACCCCTACTCCAGCGCCGACCAGGAGGTCCGTCGGGTTGAACTCGGCCGCTGACGACCACAGGTTTCCCGCGTCTACGAAAGTGCTTGCGAAGATGTTGTCCGTCAGCTTGATGCCGAACATGGCCGAGGTCGTGAAGTAGGACTCACCGACGCGAGCCAGGCTGTTGACCGGAGCATTCCTCGGTACGTGTCCCAGCGGGGTGATCGTTGCCTCCTCGTAGCCTCGGACCCGCTGCCCGACCTGGGTTCCGCCCACGAAGTAGCGCTCGACGAAGAACGGATTGTCGCCAAACACGAGGCCCGCCTTGAAGTTCAGGCTCGCCACGACCTCGATCGGAACGCTCCCGGGTCCGCCACCGATCTGGGCGACGCGAGAGAACCACTCGCTGTCGACGAGCCACGTATTGTAATCGCCGTCCCCTCCCAGGAAGCCGCCCGTCTTCCGGAACGCGATCTGGTTACGGTTACCGCCGGTGGGAAAGAGCCCCCCCACCCGTGTGTCACGAACGAGGCGGACCGACACCGTGCTTCTCGTTCCCTGAGTGATCAGGCCCTCGGAGTCTGGCCCCAACCCGAAAGCATCCAGGTCGCTCACACTTTCACGGAACAGCGAGTATCCGACAAAAAGACGGGTCGAGCGCACCTGGAGTGGGAACAGGGGGATCCCCAACTCGAAGAATCCACCTGTCTTCCGACGGGTGCCGAGGTCAAACGACTGGAATCGGTCCCGCGAGCTCTGGAGCCCCAGAGTGGCGCTGTACCGGCTGCCGAACAGCTCAGGATCCGTGTAGCTGATCTCTATGTCCTGAGTGCGCGCGCCGAACAGCCAGCGGAAGTGTCCGATCTTGGCCTGGCCGAACAGGTTCGGCTGGTCGTAACCGATGAAGCCGGCCAGCCCGCTGACCGCAGCAGCCGACATCCCGAAGTTGACGTTCCCGGTCTGCCTCTCCTTGACGCGAAAAACGATGTCAATATCTCCGTCCTCGCGCGGACTGATCTGGATCGCCTCGTCGGGAGGGAGAGTCTCGAAGAAGCCGAGCGACTGGATATTCCGGACGCTCTGGATCAGGCGCTGCTGCGAGTAGATGTCCCCCGGCAGCGTCAGGAGGATCTTCCGGATAACCCTGTCGTGAGTGTAGTCGTTGCCAACGATCGACACCGTTCGAATGTAGGCCGGGTTGAACTCCTGGATGCGGAGGCGAACGTCGACCGTCGGGTTCAGTCCGGCGCTGTCCGGGGGATTCCGGACAACTTCTGGCATTACTCGAACCTGAAGGTAGCCGGCGTCCCGGTACAGGTCGGCGATGTCCATCGTGGCCTTTTCGAACGCGGTCTCGTCGAAGGCCGGCAGATCGCCGGATTCGAGGCGTTCGGGTGTCAGTTCGCCATCGCGGACCGGCGCGTAATACTCCTCAAGTCGCGACGTTGGAAAGCGGCGGTTCCCCTCGATCTCGAACAATCGCACCAGGTATTGCTCGCCCTCTCGGACACGAATCTGGATCCTGCCCTTACCCGTTAGCGTGTCGACGGTGATCGTGTCTCCCACGATCTCCAGGTCGATGTAACCGTGCTTGCCATAGTAGGCCGGGATCCGATCCGTCAGATCGGACCGGTATTCGTCCCGGTGTAACTCTCCGGGCTTGAACCAGAAGAACCCTTCTTCCACCGTGCTCATCGAGCTGCGGACCTGAGCGTCGGTCAGGGCTTCGTTACCCTCGATTTCGACCCTGACGAGGGCAAGACGCGGACCTTCGTTCACGCGAAAGATGACGTCAAGCTGATCCAGACCGCTCGGGTCGGGTGCCAGCGCAGTGTCCACCGTTGCGCGGGGGAAACCCTCCTGCCCGAGCACCTTGAGGATCATCGCCTGTGCCCGGATCAGCTTTGACGGATCCAGAGCTCCTCCGCCGATGAGGCCTACCGAATCAGCAATTGTACTGTGGCTCGCGTGCTTCAGGCCCTCGAAGCTGTAGCGGCCGACCACGGGTCGCTCTACAACGTCGATGAAGAAGATTGCCGGGGCATACGGAGTGACTCGGATCTGGACGTCGGAGAATTCGCCGGTCGAAAACAGGCGCTGGATCGACTCCTGGATGTCGGGTCCGTTGACCACCTCGCCTACCCGGATCTGGGCGAGACGCTGGATGCCCTCTGCGGAATAGCGCGAGTGCCCCCGAACGACGATGCTGTCGACGGTGACAGACAGGGGCTCTTCCTGCCCCAACAACGGAGCGACCCTCGCCGTCGAAAGTGCGACGAGGGCCACGAGCCCGGCTGCAAATCGGCTATGTTTCACTTGGCGGATGTATGCGACGCCACGCGAAAGACCAGAGAATCGGAGTCCTTCGCCAAATCCACGACGATCTCGTCTCCCGGCTCGAACTCGGCCATCAGAATTCTCTCTGAGAGTGCGTCCTCTATGTACCTCTGAATCGTCCTCTTAAGAGGCCTCGCACCAAACTTTACGTCGTATCCGCGGTCGACCAGGAAGTCTACGGCAGCTTCCGTAAGGTTCAGTGTGAGATCCTCGTCCGCCAGGCGTTTCTGGACACTCTTCAACATGATGTGGACGACCTCCCCGATCTGCTCCTTCGAAAGCGCGTGGAAGACGATCACCTCATCGAGACGATTCAGGAACTCCGGCGTGAATGTCCTGTCCACTTCGTCCTTGACCTTCCCGGCCATCCGGTCGTACTGGGTCTCGGACTCGCCGGTCTCGAAGCCCAGGCCCGACGCTGACGCGATATCGCGCGCCCCGACGTTCGAAGTCATGATGAGGACGACATTCTTGAAGTCGATCACACGACCGTAGTTGTCCGTGAGGCGGCCCTCATCGAGTACCTGCAGGAGGATGTTGAACACGTCCGGGTGCGCCTTCTCGATCTCGTCCAGCAGCACAACGGAGTATGGCCGTCTGCGCACCGCCTTGGTAAGCGTACCGCTATCCTCGTAGCCGACGTAGCCCGGAGGTGCGCCGATCAGTCGGCTCACCGAGAACTTCTCCATGTACTCCGACATGTCGACTCGGATCAGCGCCTGCTCGTCGGCGAACAGGAATCGGGCCAGCTGGCGTGCCAGCTCTGTCTTGCCGACTCCGGTCGGGCCGCAGAATACGAAGGACCCGATCGGGCGGTCGGGGTCTTTGAGACCGGCGCGGGTACGCCGGATCGCTCGGCTGATCGCCTGGATCGCCTCGTGTTGCCCGACCACGCTTTCGTGGAGCTCGTCTTCCATTCGCAGAAGGCGCTGTGTTTCCTTCTCTCTCAGACGGCTTACCGGAACCCCCGTCCAGCGCGAAACGATGAAGGAGATATCGTCTTCGTTGACCACGATGCGCATCTCGCGCTGCTGCTTCTCCCACTCCTCCTTGGTGCGGCGGATCTCCGACAGGAGCTCCTTCTCGCGGTCCCGCAGCATGGCGGCACGCTCGAAGTCCTGGTCGCGGATCGCCGCATCCTTGCGACCGGCGAGCTCTTCCATCTCAGCCTGGAGTTTCTGCACTTCGGCCGGCGGCACCTGAGCTCCGAGTCGCGCACGCGCTCCGGCCTCGTCGATCACGTCGATCGCCTTGTCGGGTAAGAATCGATCCGTGATGTAACGATCGGCCAGCTTGGCCGCGGCCTCGAGTGACTCGTCGGGAATCGTGACGCTGTGGTGATCCTCGTAGTGCTGCCGGAGACCCTTGAGGATCTCGAGAGTCTCATCGACTGAGGGCGCCTCGACGATCACGGTCTGAAACCGCCGCTCGAGCGCTCCATCCTTCTCGATGTATTTGCGGTATTCGTTGAGAGTCGAAGCACCCACGCACTGCAGCTCGCCTCGGGCGAGAGATGGCTTCAGCATGTTGGAGGCGTCAATCGCCCCCTCAGCCGCTCCGGCGCCCACGAGCGTGTGCAGCTCATCGATGAACAGGATGATCCCCTCGTTCTGGGAAATCTCGCTCACGATGGCCTTCAGCCGTTCCTCGAACTGGCCCCGGTACTTTGTGCCCGCGATTACGGCCGCCATGTCGAGGGCCAAGACCCGATGGTCCTTCAAGCTGTCAGGTACGTCCGCCCGGTCGATCTTCTGCGCCAGTCCTTCGACGATGGCCGTCTTTCCTACGCCCGGCTCGCCGATGAGGACCGGGTTGTTCTTCTTGCGGCGCGATAACACCTCCATGACCCTCTCGATCTCGGCGTGACGACCGATCGTCGGATCCAGGACCCCTTCGTGCGCGAGCACTGTGAGGTCGCGGCAGAAGTGGTCCAGGGCCGGGGTCTTGGATTTCGACTCGCCACGCGGCACGGCCGGCGTCGGGGAGCTGCCTGGCTCCGCCAGGGCTCCCTCCGTCCCGAGCAGTTTCAGCATTTCCGCACGCGCTTCCTCGAGTCCGATACCCAGCTCACCGAGGACCTTGGCGGCCAGGCCCTTTTCCTCACGAAGAAGGCCGAGAAGAAGATGCTCGGTGCCCACGTAGCTGTGATTCAGCTCCCGGGCCTCCGCCATCGCGTACTCCAGCACCTTCTTTGCGCGAGTCGTGTAGGGGAGCTCTCCGATCGACGCGGATGCTTTTCCAGGACGAATATTCTCCTCGACGAGCCTCAGTAGCTCGTCGAGATCCGCGGCGAGGCTGCGCAGCACTTCTGCGGCGACACCGTCTCCTTCACGGATCAGTCCGAGGAGGATGTGCTCGGTACCCACGTAGTCGTGCTGAAGGCGCACGGCTTCCTCGCGAGCCATCGCCAGCACTTTTCTCACACGGTCAGTGAAGTTGTAGTTCATCCACCCCCCGAAGGCGGCCCGTCGGCCACCGTCGTATCGCTGGATCCTGCAGCGCGGCCGCTCTCCGACGCGGCCCGTTCGTCACTCGCAAGCTTATCCCGCACGAATGACGCGCGACAGACATCGGCTTCGTGCTCGTTCATCCGGCCACCGGCCTCACGCTCGAGGTGAGCAACCTGTCCGCGTACCAGGATTTCGTTGAGCGTCTCTACACGCGGCGATTTCAATAGTTTCAGAGAAACGCCCAGCCGAACACCGGACAGGAGGTTCATCATCTCCTCCAGCGCCAGGCTCCGTGCCGTCCGGAGAATTCCATACGCCCGCCACACCTTGTCTTCGAGCACAGCCGGCGCTTCACGCAGCAGCACGGACCGCGCACTGCGCTCGTATTCGATCACCTTGCCGGTTACCCGAGCGAGGTGATCGATCAGGTCCTCTTCCGTCTTCCCGAGGGTTGTCTGGTTGGAGATCTGAAAGAAATTCCCGATGACCTCCGATCCTTCGCCGTACAGGCCGCGGTAGGTCAGTCCCACCTGGGATATGCCCTCGAGCACCTTGCTGATCTCCTTCGTCAGCACGAGCCCCGGTATGTGGATCAGCACGGAGGCTCGCAGGCCTGTACCGACGTTGGTCGGACACGCCGTGAGGTACCCGAACTGGTGGTGATACGCGAGAGGCAGGAGGGTGCCCAGCTCCTCGTCCAACCTGTCGACCTGCCGCCACGCTGCGTCGAGTTCGAGCCCGCCGACCAGGGCCTGCAGTCGAAGATGGTCTTCTTCGTTGACCATGACTCCGCACGAAGTATCGTCGGCCAGGATCAGCGCTCCCCGCGAGGGGCTGCTGCCATCTCCCAGAAGATCTCGGCTGATCAGGTGACGCTCCACGAGGATCTCGCGATCGACCCGGTCGAGCGAGTCGACTTCCCAGATACAGGCTGATCTCAGGGAGTCCGCGTGCTCCGCGGCAGTCCGCACCCGCTCCAGTACTTCCGAGCGCTCGTCAGCGCCTGCGCGACCCGGGAACGGAAAGCCCTGTAGATTCCGCGCGACACGAACTCGAGACGAGAGGACGATCGCCTCCTCTATGCCACCGACGATCCAGTCGAGTCCCCTCTCGTCCAGGGGCGCGGAGGTCCGTATCACGCCTGGACCTCGATCTCGTGGATTCGATCCCTGAGCTTCGCTGCAGTCTCGAAGTCCTCCGTCTCGATCGCGCGTTTCAATCGCCTGCGCATCGACGACAGCTGATCGAGGCGGTCAGAGATGTCCGACGTCTCGCTGATGTAGACCTTGCCTGAGTGATGCGCCGAACCGTGAATCCGTCTCAGGAGGCCACTCAGCTGGCTCTCGAAGTGCACGTAGCATTGTGAACAGCCCACCCGTCCGGCACTTCGGAAGTCCGAGGCCGTAATACCGCAGAACGGGCACGGCTCGGAGGCCCCCGCAGTGGACGCGGCCGGACTCGTCGAGCCTAGCTGACCGAGGAAATCCAGCAGGGGGGGCTTGTTCGGGGCCTCGCCAACAGCTGACTCGGCCGCGAGTCCTCTCTCGGCAGAGCAGGAGGCACACAAATGCACCGTGCTCATTACCTCACCTTCGATCGAAGTCACGTGGACTTCGGCCTCGTCATTTCCGCAGTCGTCACACAGCATGCGGGCTCACCTCTCGTCGCTCGGTGATTTCGACTCGTCCCGGACTGGCTCGAGAACACCCGAAGACAGCCGCCAAATCCCATCCGTACGTGCCGCGAGCGCGGAGTTGTGGGTCACCACGACCATGGCCGTGCCATGATCGCGGACCAGATCGAACAGCACCTCGTGGAGCATCTCGCTCGTGTCGAGATCGAGATTTCCGGAAGGCTCGTCGGCAAGCAGGACGGGGGGTTCGTTGGCGAGAGCCCGCGCTGCGGCGACCCTTTGCTGCTCTCCACCAGACAGCTTGCCGGGTGGGTGGCTCGACCGATCGGCCAGGCCCACCCGGTCCAGGAGCTCCAGCGCTCGTTTCCGGGCCAAGTCACGCGAGACGCCGGCAATCACCTGCGGCATCATCACGTTCTCGAGAGCTGTGAAGTCACGCAGAAGGTGATGGAACTGGAATACGAAGCCCACGTAAAGGTTACGAATGCGTGCGAGGTCCACGTCGTCGAGGTTGGCGAGGTCGCGACCGCCGAGGGCTACGTTTCCCGATGTCGGTAGATCCAGCCCCCCGAGTATGTGCAGCAGTGTGGACTTGCCCGATCCGCTCGGGCCGACGATCGACACGGTCTCTCCGCGCCAGAGCTGAAAGTCGACACCCTTCAGGACCGTGATCTCCCCGCCGTCCGCTCCGGCGAAGCTCCGATGCACGTCGACGGCCGAAACAGCCGGAGCGATCGACGGCCCCTCGTTCACCGCATCACTCATGGCGGATCGCTTCGACGGGAGTGTAGTCGGCGGCGCGACGGGCTGGATAAATGGTGGCCAGGAACGCGATGGCCAGAGACGCCAGCACGATCAGTCCGACATCAAGCGGATTCGTGTCTACCGGCAAGTGGTCGATGAAGTAGACGTCTCCGGGCAGTGTGATGAACTGGTAGCGGTCGAGAAGCCACGACAGGGCCAGTCCGAGACCCGTTCCGACCGAGGTGCCGACGAGCCCGATCACCACTCCCTGGAGCACAAAGATCCGAGTGATGTTCGAAGCGGTCAGGCCCATTGCCCGAAGGATCCCGATCTCGCGCACCTTGTCCGTCACGACCATGATCAGGGTCGATACGATGTTGAAGGAGGCCACGAGCACGATCAGCAGCAGGATGATGCCCATCGCGAACTTCTCGAGCTTGAGCGCGGAGAACAGGCTCGCGTTCTGTCTCTGCCAATCGTCCACCGAGTAGGGGAAACCGAGCGAGTCCCGGATGCGCGAGGCCACTTCCCCGCTGTTCCACGGATCGCGGACGTTGAACTCGACTCCGGTCACCGCTCGTCCCATGCGCAGGAGGCTCTGAGCCGATTCGAGGGCCACGTACGCGAACTTCGTATCGTACTGATAGAGTCCCGTCTCGAAGATGCCAGTGACCTCGTAGAGTCGCATCTGCGGCTGAATACCCGTCGGAGTAAGCTCCGCGCCCTGGAACGAAACGACCGTGACGGTCTTGCCCGGGTACAGGTTGAGCCTGTCGGCCAGGGTCGCCCCGAGCACGATCCCGGGCCGACCCGACTCGGTCTCGCCGAACGGCATGGATCCGGAGGTCAATCGCTCGTCGACCTCGGTCACCGAGAGCGAGACGGAGTCGCCGGCGATCCCGCGCAGTACGGCCCCCTCGGAGTAGCTGCCGCCCGGCACGTTGAGGCCAACTTCCGTGTAGATGAAGGGCGCAGCGGCCGTCACGTCGGGGTCGTCGCTGACCCTACCGAGCACGGACTCCCAACTCTCCATCCGCACGGCCTCTCCTATCTCGAGCACCATGCCGTGCGAATTGGCACCCAGGATCTTCTCGCGCAGGTCCGTCTGCAGGCCCGACATGACCCCGATCACTACGATGAGGGCCATCACGCCGACGGATACTCCTCCGATCGCGATGAGGGTTATGAGCGACAGGAATCCCCTCCCCCTCCGACTCGACAGGTAGCGCCGCGCCACGAACCAATCGAGAGAGCGGTCCGTCCGCCGGTCACGCTGGCTGCTCTCAGGTGGACTCATCGTCCCTCAGAATCGGGTACAGGATTACCTCTCGAATGGTTGGTTTGTCTGTCAGGAGCATTACGAGCCGATCGACACCCATGCCCAAGCCTCCTGTGGGAGGAAGCCCGTACTCGAGGGCCCTGACGTAGTCCTCATCCAGGGTCTGCGCCTCGGCATCACCCGCGGCGCGAGCCGTGGCCTGCTGCGCGAAACGGTCCCACTGGTCGATCGGATCGTTGAGCTCACTGAAGGCGTTCACCAGCTCACTGCCTGCGACGATGACTTCGAAGCGCTCTGCGAGCTCCGGGTCTCCGCGCTTCGGCTTGGCGAGCGGGCTCATCTCGATCGGATAGTCGAAGACGATCGTCGGATTCACCAACTCGGGCTCGACCCAATTGGAGAAAACGACATCCAGAAGCTTGGTGCGCCCAAGCTCGCCAGCGTCGCCGCGGTTTGCCTCGCGGACCCGCCGCCGCAGCTCCTCGGTATCGGCGGTACGGGCATCGAACCCCGCGAAGTTCTCGATTGCATCGTAGAAGGCGATCCGTCGCCACGGTCGGGCGAGGTTCACGGTATGTCCCGAGTACTCGATCTCGAGGCGTCCCAGGACCGCGAGCGCCGTCTCCGTTACCAGATGCTCGGCCGTGTCCATCATCGTCTGATAGTCGGCGTAGGCTTTGTACAGCTCGAGCATCGTGAACTCGGGATTGTGCGTCCGATCAATCCCCTCATTGCGGAAGTTCTTTGAGATCTCGTACACCCGATCGAGCTGGCCGACGATGAGGCGCTTGAGGTACAGCTCGTCGGCGATCCTGAGATATAGAGCTCGGTCGAGCGCGTGATGGTGCGTCGTGAAGGGCCGGGCGAAGGCTCCTCCATACAACGGCTGAAGTATGGGGGTTTCGACCTCGACGTACCCATCCGCATCAAGAAGGGCGCGAAGCGTCGATGTAATCCGGGCACGGGTCAGGAACACGTCCCTGACGTCCGGGTTCACTGCCAGGTCGGCATACCGCTGGCGATAGCGGCTCTCGACATCGGAGAACCCGCTGTGGACGATCGTTTCGCCTTCTTCCGTGACCTCTGTCTTGCCCATGGGGAGCGGGCGCATCGACTTGGCCAGTAACACCAGCTTTTGTACCCGGACCGTGGTCTCACCGGTACGTGTGCGAAACAGGGGCCCTTCGACGCCGATCCAATCCCCCAGGTCGAGGAGCTTGCGGATCTCATGCTCCGTCTCGGTGAGGTCGTCGCTGCGCAGGTAGACCTGTAGCCGCCCCGAGCGGTCTCCAAGGTGAGCGAAGGCGCTCTTTCCCATGTCTCGGAGTGAGATTAAACGGCCCGCGACCCTGACGTGCGGTCCCTCGTCCTCCTCCCCCATCTTCGACAGTGCCGATGCCAGATCGTCGGAAGGATCGAACGAGTATGCGTATGCCGGCACTCCGATATCGCGGAGTCTCTCGAGCTTCGCGTAACGGTCCCGTATGGGCTTCGGCCGTTCCGGCGCCTCGTACCACTCCCGGATGGGCAGACCGTCCCTCAGCCCCGGCTGGTCTTCGGGTGCCACGGTCACGTGGCTCCTTTCCGTCGCAGGAAGGCCTCGATGAAGCCGTGTATGTCTCCATCTAGAACGCCATCGACGTTACCGACTTCGAGATTCGTTCGGTGGTCCTTGACCATTGTGTATGGCTGCAGAACGTACGATCGGATCTGGTTGCCCCATGCTATTTCCGTCTTGGAGTCCTCGATCGCCTGCCGTTCAGCTTCCTTCTCCTCCATCGCGCGCTGATACAGCGCCGCTTGAAGCATCTTCATCGCCTTCGCACGGTTCTTGTGCTGGCTTCGCTGCTGCTGACACGATACCACCACGCCGGTCGGGATATGAGTGATGCGGACCGCCGAGTCCGTCTTGTTCACGTGCTGTCCACCGGCTCCCGAAGCGCGGTACGTATCGACCCTCAGGTCCGAGTCGTCGATCTCGATCTCGATGTCATCATCTACTTCGGGATAGACGAAGACGGAGGCGAAAGAGGTGTGTCGACGTCCCTGGGCGTCGAACGGAGAGATCCGGACCAACCGGTGAACGCCGGACTCAGCGCCCAGGTACCCGAACGCATGATCCCCCCGGACTTCGAGCGTAGCTGACTTGATCCCTGCCTCATCGCCCGGCTGAAGCTCCAGAAGTTCGACGGAATAACCCCGCCGCTCCGCGTACCGGGAGTACATTCGCAACAGCATTTCGGCCCAGTCCTGGGACTCGGTGCCACCAGCGCCCGGATGAATGGCCAGGAGGGCCGACCGGTGGGCATCGGGACCGCGCAGCATGTTGCGAATCTCGAGTCCGACCAGGCCTTCCTCGACCGCCGCTGTTTCGCGCTCGAGCTCAGCCGCGAGCTCTTCGTCTTCCGCTTCGGCCAGGAGATCGGTGAATTCGGTCAGGTCCTCGATTCGACCCGAAAGGGCGTGCCACGGCTCCGTCCAGTTCTTCAGTGCGTTAGCTCGGTCGATGACCTCCCGGGCGGATTCGGGCAGGTCCCAGAATCCGGGGCTCGCCATCCGCTGCTCGAGTTCGGAAAGCTTCGCTTCTTTCGACTCAAGGTCAAAGAAACCCCCGTAGCTCGTCGAGCCTTCGCCTCAATCCGTTTATCTGTTCGAGCTTTGCCTCGGATACTGCCATTCGATACGCTCCCTGGCCACCATTCCAGGACGGCTTTGTCGCGCGCCGTCCGCCTTGCCAAAGACGGGGCTCCCGCCGCCGGCGAGAAACCCCATCTTGGCGAGTCTAGCCGGGGCTATTCTCCGGGTCAAGCGGTACTCCCCGCCAGCTCAAGGTCTATGGTTCGTGTCTCTGTGTCGACCCTCGCGACCTGAACGTTGATTCTGTCGCCGAGACGGTATCGAGTCCGGGTCCGGCGGCCTACGACGGAATGAGCATCCGGGTCGAACATGTAGTAATCGTCCACGAGCGATCCAAGCCGCACGAGTCCTTCCGCAAACACCTGGTCCAACATCACGAACAGTCCGAAGCTGGTCACGCCGCTGATCGTGCCCGGCAACTCGTCTCCGACGTGACGCTGCATGTACTGGATCTTCTTCGCGTCCACGGACTCCCTCTCGGCCTCCTGAGCCCGGCGCTCCATAGCCGACGCATGTCGAGCCACTGCGGTCAGCACATCCGGGTCAGCCCGGGCAGAGGATGCATTGAGCCAGCGGACGACCGCGCGATGAACCCCCAGATCCGGATACCGGCGGATGGGAGACGTGAAGTGAACGTAGGCCTCCGAGGCGAGTCCGAAATGGCCCACGTTAGTGGTGGAATAGCGGGCCCGGCGCATCGAGCGCAGGGTCACGGTCGAGATCAGATACTCGTGGGGTTGCCCGCTGGCCTCGCTTACAAGTCGTGCCAGGTCCGAGGGTCGGACCGTGCTGGCCGGGAGCGACTGGCCGAAGAAGGCAGCCAGTTCACGAAGGCTCTGAATACGGTCGGGATCAGGCTCCTCGTGGATTCGATAGATGAGGGGGAGTTCCTGGTCGAGTCCCAGCCGGGCCACAGTCTCGTTAGCCAGGATCATCAAGTCCTCGACGATGCGGTGCGCTTCCAGCCGTAGACGCGCACGAATCTCCAGTGGTTGGCCCCTGTCGTCCAGGACCACTTCAGCCTCCGGGATCGCGAAGTCGATTGCGCCGGCCGTGGCTCGAGCCTCGCGAAGCTCTCTCGCGACGGAGGACAGGTCGCTCAGAGCCCGTGCCAGCTCCCGCTCCTGGGCACTTGCCCGCGCCGGATCATCGAGCAGGTCCTGAGCCGTCTCGTAGGCCAGACGGTGTGCGCTCCGGATGACGCCCCGAACGACCCGCCTGTCCCGAATCACCTTCCGCTCGTCGACCGAAAAGACCACGGACAACGTCAGGCGATCCTTGCCGGGTACCAGAGAGCACAGGCCCGAGGACAGCTCTTCGGGGAGCATGGGTATCACCCGGTCCACGAGATACACGCTTGTGCCCCGCTCGAGCGCCTCCCTGTCGATATTACTTCCCTCCTTGACGTACCACGACACGTCGGCGATGTGGATGGCCACTTCCATCCCGTCACCGGTCCGGCGTACGGAAAGGGCGTCGTCGTGGTCCTTCGCGTTTGCCGGATCGATCGTAAAGCAGAGAACGTCGCGAAAGTCCTCCCGGCCTGTGAGATCCTCGGGACGGAGTCCCCGGCGAGCGATCTTGTTCGCCTCGCGAGCCACGTCCGGCGGGAATTCGATCGGTAGTTGCTGTCCGAGAATGATGGAGAGCACGTCCAGCCCCGGGTCACCGGGCCGTCCTAGCACCTGCTTCACCGATCCGACCGGGCGCAGCTCTCCTTTTCCCCACTCGCTCAGCTCGACGAGTACGATGTCGCCGTCAGAGGCGCCTTCCCGGACAGCTGCCGGCACAAAAATGTCGGTGGGCAGAGGCGGTTCCTGGGGCGCGACGATGCCATATCCCTTTCGATCGTGGTAGACGCCGACGACCTGGTCCCACGCCCGCTCGAGCACGCGGACAAGGCGCCCCTCGGGATTGCGCCCCGGAGTGTGCTTTTCGACGCGAACGGCCACACGGTCGCCGTTGACCGCCGAGCCGAGGTGCCTGCGAGGGACGAACACGTCGTCCCCTCCCGCCTCTTCCGGAACTACGAATCCGTCTCCGGCTCGCGTCACGTCGACAGTCCCGGTGACGATCTGGAAGCTTCCGGGGAGGGTGTATCTTCCCTTCCTCTGCCGGAATACCTCTCCGTCTCTCTCCATCGCGCGCAGGCGCCTCCGAAACGCCCGGTAGAAGTGCGTGTCGACTTTAAGGCGTCGGGCGAGATCTCGTGTCGGCAGGGGCCCGTGAGCCTTCGCGAGCGCTTCGAGAATGTCGGACCGTCTTGGGATTTCGGTCATTCGGAAGTGTGTCCGCTCTGGTTCAGAACCGGAAGGCCAGGGTCAGCTGGAAAGGAGAGTCTGAGTCGAAGCCGGAGAAGTCATCGAAGGCGCGCCCCAGGTCGAACAGCAGGCGGTCGTACCGGAGGCCGATACCGAGCGCCGGGCCCCGCCGGCCTGCAGCCGTCCATGCGTAGCCCCCACGCACGTATAGAATGCCGCGCAGGGACGCCTCCGCACCAAGATAACCCTCAAGGTCATCGAATTCTGAAAAGGTCTGCTGGATATCAACTTGAATGACCACTCCAAAGCGACGCTCGTCGGGAAAGAAGGCCCGCTTGGCGTCGAGGGAGGCGCCTACGCGTAATCGCGCAGGCATGGGATCGCTGGTGCTTCCGCCCGCAAACTTGATCCCGGGGCCCAGATTTCGGAGGACGGCACCCAGTGCCAGGCCAGGTGCAGCCGAGATGTCCGCGACGACTCCGAGATCAAAGGCGTGTCCCACGGAGCTACCGTCGTAGGTCTCACACTCGCCCGAGCAGGCCGAGGAAAGCCGCAACAGCTTGTAGTTGAGACCGAGATCGACGTCCGCCGAGAGTCCGTATCCTGCCGTGAGAATCAGGGCCCCATCGTCCAGGTCTATTGTGCCCAGATCCTGGTTGGCGGCGTCTCGAGCCTCTATGGAGCCCATGTCGAAGTGGTAAAAGGCGAGGCCGAGGCGAACAGAACTCCAGCGGCCGAGGAACCCGAGGACCTGGGTGGACGTGCCGAAGTCGTTGGCGGCGTGGAAGTAAGCGGAAGAACGCTCGACAGCCGCCACCGAGGCGGGGTTCCACAGGACCCCTTCCACGTCTCCCCTGGAAGCGGTAACGGCTCCAGCCAGGCCGACGGTACGGGCTCCGATGGGAGTGAGTAGGAAGCGAGCCGCTTCGCGCGTGGATGATTGTTCCCGCAGAGTCGTCTCAGAGTCCTGCGCCGATACCGGGACGGCCACGAGGGCGAGGAGTGCCGCCAGCGCGAGGCTAGAAGCCCTCGGCTTCATCGATCAGCATTACAGGAATCCCGTCCTCGATGCGATAGCGCAGCCGGCACGAGTGGCACCGGAGCTCCTGTGCCTGTTCCCTGTACTCGAGTTTTCCCTTGCATTTCGGACAGACGAGGATTTCAAGAAGCTTGGGATCGATTGACATAGCTCACCTGGGACGGGACGGGAGATTATACCCGAGTAGCTTAAGGCGACCCGGACGACGCCGCCAGTTAGCTATGACCTTGACCCTCAGGTCGAGGAACACCGGTCGGTCGATCAGGTTCTCAATCTTGAGCCTCGACTTTCGGCCGATGTCCTTGATCATGCTACCGCCGCGGCCGATCACGATTCCTTTCTGCGACTCCCGCTCGACGTATATGAACGCGGATATGAACACCGGGTCAGCGGATTCCCTGAACGTGTCGATCTCCACGGCGGTCGCATATGGTACCTCCTCAGAGAGCTCCTCGAAGCACGTCTCGCGTATCAGCTCGGCCGCGAAGAACCTCAAGGGGGCAGTCGCGATCTCCTCCACCGGATACAGCGGTGGGCTCTCGGGCAGCAGGTCCATGATGGCCAGGCGAAGCGCCTCGATGCCTTGGCCCCTCGTGGCGACCGTGGCAACGGCCAGGTGCCACTTGCTTCCTCCAGTCAGGCGGTCCTCAATCGCCGCCAGGGCATCATCTGTTACCCGATCCACCTTGTTCAGACAAAGAATCGAGGGGACGCCTCGTACGGGAAGGAACGCCTCCGCGTGTTCGACGCTCGGCGTCCACCCGACATCGACAACGTATACCAGCACATCAGCGTCGGTCCGGGCACGCTCCGCCTCGGCCCGCATGGACTCGTGCAGGGCATATCGGGGCTCGAGTAATCCTGGTGTATCGACGAACACGGCCTGGTGTCGCTCGTCCGAATAGATGCCAAGCAGTCGCTGCCGGGTCGTCTGTGGCTTCGGAGTGACGATGCTGAGGCGCTCACCGATCAAGGCGTTCAGCAGCGTGGACTTTCCGACATTCGGAAGCCCGAGGATGGAGCAGATTCCAGCCTTGAAGGAGTCCGCGGATGCGTGTGTAGATGTCGGCGTTGCCATAAGAGGAAGTTGCGGGGCCGAACGCGACCCCACAACCGCTGACGCAGTGATGGACGTGAAACTAACGGCCGGGTCTACGTTGCCGCATGCGACTCTGACGTTGCTCCTGAATCTCGGCCTGTATCTTCCCGTACTCCGGTATTTGGTCTTCCGTCAGCAACGCCTCGACCTGCTCGCTGGTCTTCTTCCGCAGTTCTTCCATCTTGGGGCGCAGTTCCATCATGGCCTCGCGCCCTTCCCCACGGGCGCTTTCAAACATTGCCTGCCCCTTCTCTCCCTGGAAGAGGAGGATCGTCCGAATCTCCTCGGTTTGTTCATCCGTCAGGTTGAGACGTACCTGATAAGTTGCGATCAGACTGTCCGTTGCGGCACCAAGGTCCCGTCGCATCGCCTGCTGGGCGCCGGCGAAGTTCGGCACTGCTGAGAACAGGAGCGCGGCACATACCGCTCCCGTGATCCACTTCATCGTTAACCTCCGGGCTGAGATAGGGTGGTGTCGTTTTCGCCAGGTACACGGGTTGGACTGCCGGTGTGCCAGGGGCATTCCCTGATTGCCTGTTGGGGTGATGCAACTCGAGTGATGCGAAGTTCGAGCGCTTCGTCTCACGGGTCGGATCTCCTGCAGTTGCGGCCCGGGGGCGACACCGCTGAGGGTCATACGAGATACGGCCCTGAAATACGATCGCCCCGTCCCGGAGCGAGTCCGAGCGGGGCGATCGAGATGAGAGCCGGCGGCGACCTACTCTCCCACGGCCTGAAGCTGCAGTACCATCGGCGCTGAGGGGCTTAACTGCTGGGTTCGGGATGGGAC
>CAXMRU010000218.1:0-32160 GCA_964195715.1 Akkermansiaceae bacterium
GTCATCAGGTCCTCTTGCTCACTACGATCTCGTCACCCCGGACATTCACGTCGAACGCATCCAGTGGCCTCGGTGGAGGCCCCTGGACGTTGCGTCCCGTCAGATCGAAGTGACCGTTGTGGCAGGCACACCAGATGTGAGAGATGTCCGCGCGGTACTGCACCGTGCAGTCCAGATGCGTGCACACGGCGGAGAATGCGCGCAGCTCGCCGGTCTCGGTGCGTACCAGAATGCCGGGTTTGCTACCAAACCGGAATGCCTTCGCCGAGTTCGGGGCGATCTCGTCCGGGCCGAACGGCAGGGCGACGCTCGCTACGGACGACTCTCCCGCCTCGGGCGGTATCAGGTAGCGCGCTACCGGATACAGCATGGCCACGAAGAAGCCCCCGGCGCTGGTTCCCAGGAGCCAGTTCACGAAGGATCGGCGCGACGACTTTGGTGAGTGCGTCCCGGCCATACGGTCGCTCCTGTCTGGTGCGCGCTCGCGGCTCACGCCGGTCGCTCGATTGCCCGGATCTTGAGCACCAGGCCCACGATCAGCGCTCCGATGATGATCACGGATACGGCGAGGCCCATTCGGCGTACCTGGAGGTCCCGCAGCGCCGCATGGCCTCTGGTCAGCGCCTGTGCCGAGATCTCGCTTCCCGGATCCACTTCCTTCCGGACGGTCTCCACGTCGAAGGCGTGGATCGCGGCCCGCGCCTTCACTAGCGCACTCTGCCCGTCGTTCAGGCTGACCAGCGCTTCGCTCACCTCCACGCCCGCGTTCTCGGCTGCGAGAAGCACGGTACGGGCCGTATCGAGCTCCATCCACAATCCCTGAACCAGGGCCCGCATTTCCTCGGCTGCTGCGCCCCCGGCATCGGATTCCCGGTGGCACCTTGCGCACACTGCGTCGTCCCCGATGCCAAGCATCCCGTCGTGCGCCGGCTGGACGTCGTGGTTCTGGTGACAGGCGGCACAGCCGGGCACGCCCAGCATTGTGAACGTCTCCGAGTGCCGGCTCTCGGCGAAGTAGTCCGCCATGACGACGTGACACTGCCCACACACGTTGCCGACCCATGAAATTCCGGGTGGCGCGGCGCCGTGATTACCGTGGCAATCGTTGCACGTGGGCGCCGATGTATCCCCTCCCTCGCTCATGGTGAGCCAGTGGATGCTGCGCTTGTACTCCTCCAGCTGGTCGGTCGGGATACCGTACGGCTCCATGTGAGCCTCGTCGGCGTGGCAGGCGCCGCACGTCTCGGCCACGTTGAGCGGGTGGATGCTCGAGCGGGGATCGGACGCCGGTCGAATGCCGTGCGCACCGTGACAGCTTGCGCACGTGGCGACCGCCGTATCGGCGGCTCCGAGAAGCCGTTGGCCGTGCACGGACGTGACGTACTCCGCCATCTGGTCTACCCGTAGCGCCGGGTTGTACTGGCGCATGAAGCCGGCGTTCGAGTGGCAGCGGGCGCATAGGTCAGGCACCTGTTCCAGAGACGGGCGGCCGATGTACCCCCTGGCCGGATCCATCGCACCGGGGCCCTGAATCGTCGGATCGCCGCCGTGACACGCTGCACATCCGAATCCGGCCTCCGCGTGCACATCCTCGGCGAACGCCTCAACCGGCGCTCCCAGCCGACCTGACAACATCTCGTGGCACGAGATGCAACTGTCGATGCCCTCCTGCGCTATACCGCTTGCCGGCAGGAAGACACCACTGATCAGGGCCAGGATGAATGCGCCGCGGAACACGGACGCGCGCTTCGAGCTTCGGTTCATGGAGAACTCGCTTCGAAGTATGCCATGAGATCCGCCATCTCAGGACCTGTGAACGAGGGCCATATGCCATCAGTGCCACTCGGGTCCAGCACCGTCGTGTGGTTCCAGAGAGCGGCCGTCAGGGAGGCTGGATGATCCAGCCCCGGCACGGACGACAGGTCTCGGGCACGATCGGCGCCAACTCCGCCGATAGCATGGCAGCTCGTGCATTCCTTGCTGGAGATGAGCTGTCGCCCGCGGCTCGCCGCCCCTCCGTCGGAGAAGTAGCTGACGGAATAGAGGTATGCGACGAGGTTGGCGAAGTCCTGCCCGTCGAGGTGCGGAAACTCGCGGTCGCTCGCGCGCAGTGCTCCGATCATGGCCGGTGCCTTGTTCCACATGAGGGCTACGAAATCGATCAGGCTCGTGCCCCGGCTCAGCCCCGCGAGATCCGGCGCGATGAGGCCACCAGCACCCGGATTCCCGTGGCACTCGACGCACTTCTCTTCCTCGATGACTCGCGCTCCCGCATCGGCGTCGCCCGGCAGATAATAGAGGTTTTCTCCCGAGGTCTCATCGGTCGTGGATCGGAGGAAGGCGATCAGGTCGGTCAGGTCGTGCCCGCTCATCCGGGGTCGCGGTATTCCCCTGAGCTCGGCAGCTTCGATCATCGCAGGACCGTGGTTCCACATGGCGGCGGCAACCTCGATCGGTACGCCCCTCGCACCGACGTGATCCAGCACCGGGCCGACGACCCCGCCGACACCCTCGACCTGGTGGCACCTGATGCAGCTCAGCTCGGAGAAGAGAAACCGGCCACGCTCCGCATCGCCGGGGGTGTCGAAGTACCCCAGCGTGTAGAGATAGGCAAACAGGTCGC
Source organism: Akkermansiaceae bacterium (assembly GCA_964195715.1). Classification (GTDB taxonomy): domain Bacteria; phylum Gemmatimonadota; class Gemmatimonadetes; order Palauibacterales; family Palauibacteraceae; genus Benthicola. The sequence continues at coordinate 2,624 of CAXMRU010000218.1, forward strand.
CGGCTTCCCTGGCGTTGAGACGGGGGCGCTCGATCCCGATCTCGGCCATGCGACGGTTCATGTCGGGCAGGTGATTCCACAGTGCGGCCGTGAGCTCCTGGAACGGCCTGGAGGATGCGACCGTCCTCAGGTCGGGTCCGAGCGATTGTCCATCGCCGGACACGGAGTGACAGCGGATGCATCCCTTTTCGCCGAATACCTCGGCGCCCGCCACGGCATTCTGAGTAGGAGCGGGTAACTCCTGGGCATTCAGGGGTAACACGCCGAGCCATAGCCCGACCGTGAGGGCTGGCACAGCATACAGCGATCGGCGCAAACGACGTCCAGCGCTCCGCATGGCCCCCTGTTTGTTCAGCTTCCCCGCGCCTCGGATCGGGGCAGTTCGATCAAAAACCCGTGTGACAGTACGCACAGGCTTGAGTACTGCGATCTTCCGCCCTCGACGGATCAAAGTCCGGGCCGTGAGGGTTGATCCGCCAGCCGGACTTAGCCGAATGGCAGGCCATGCATTCCGTCTGCTGGTGACAGCCCACGCAGCTGTCCATGCCCTGGCGCGCGGCCACGCCGTGCTGCTGCAGCCAGTTCGCCACACCGTCGTGATACCCGCCACTCGTCCGCCCATCCTGGGCGACACCCTGGTTCGAATGGCAGTCACGGCAGAAGACTTCTCTCGAATGGCACTCCGAGCACTCCATCGGAGATGCCCAGGACTCGGCGCCGTGCCGCATCACGAAATTCGCCGGGTGATATTCGTAACCGGGATTCACGGGGCCATCGTGGCAGTCGACGCAGTACGTCTCCTTGTGGCAAGACGTGCAGTTCGGGAGCAGCGCGGCGGCCGCCGTGGCGTGCTGGGTCTTCCAGCCGGGCGTGTGACCGGGCGCCGGATCATAGTGACACGTCTCGCACGGGTTGACTCCGACCTCGAAGTGGTCCGTCGCTCCGTTGCCGTGGCAGACGAGACAGGTCTCCCCGGACGCCGCCTGTACCGCCATGTCGCCTTCGCCGTCGGGCACACCATGGCAGGTCTTGCACCCGAGCTTCGGGTGTGCGGCGTGCTCGAACTTCAGCCCGCTTTCCCTCGGCGTGTACCCCTGCCAGTCCACCGCAACGAATGCCTGGCCGTTATGACAGCCTGCGCACAGGGCCGGGTCCACGGACACGTTCTGCGCCTCGTCTCCCGAGTAGATGCCGGTGTGGCAGGTCTCGCACCCGTCCGAGGCTAGCGCCGCGTGCTTCTCGTGAGGAAAGTCGAAAGCTCCACGGGAAGCCGCGAATAGCGCTCCGGCACCGATCGTGAAAACGAGGGCGCCCATGTAGGCAAGCCGCCTCATCGCGTACCTCCAGTGTTGAAGCGCCAACGGAGTCCGACCGTGGCGCGTCCCTCGGTCCAGTCCTGGGACAGAGGCCGGTTCTTGTCTTCGATGCGGTAGAAACCGAGGCTGGCGTCGAGGGTCAGATTCGCCACCGAGATGTCGTATGCGCCCTCGACCGCGCCTCCCGTCACATACCTCTCACCCACACGGAACTCGGACAGGGTCTCGGTCGCGCTGCCTCGAAGCGCCACATACGAGGCCGATCCCTTTCCGACGTATCGTCCGAGGATAAGGTCTCCACCGTACCTCGCGCCGCCGAATCCGTTCTCGGCCCGGTAGCGTCCGTCCACGTACCAGCGGTTCGGGCTCCAGTAGACGCGACCGAATCCACGCCACCCATCGTTCTTGACCGTCGTGTTGGCCGGTCCGGCGTTCGTGTCCTCGTACTCGCGGTACGCACCGCCTGCTTCGACCAGGAGAGGGATGTTCCGTGACGTCCAGGTCGCGGACAGGCGACCCTCGTTGAAACCGACGGGGGAGAACGCGCTCCAGATGGTCCAGTAGTCGAAGAACGGAGTATAGTGTCGGCCCTGTGCGGCGAACTTTATGCCTGCCAGGGCCGGCGTGGTGATGCGGAGTCGGGCATCGTTGACCTGATCGTAGGCGAAGTCGTAGGCCGCGGCACCGTCGAATGCCCAGCCTCCGACCAGGGCCCTCAGGTCCACGGCCGCTCTCTCCGTGTACAGGGCCAGGCGGTCCGTGCGGATCTCACGCTGATACGTCGCCGATCCCGAGAACACCTTGCCGCCCCGGAAGCCCACCACACCTCCGAAAAGCAGGCCCCGACGATCCGTGGCCAACAGGTCGGATTCCGTGACCAGGTCCCCGTTTCGAGGTGCGTTGACTCCGCGAGCCAGGCTCCATCCTCCGTACCCTTCGAGCCACAGCCAGCCGAGCCCTCTCCACACGACCGACGCGCCATCGAAGTTGTAGTAGCCGAGTCCCGACGCCCTGTACATCCGACCCGCCTTGATCTGATAGGCCGCGCGGTTGAAGCTGAGATAGCCGCTCATCAGGTCGAACTTCTGATCCGTGCGCGGCCACAGATCGTCACTGCCCAGGCGAGTGCGCATCTGCCCGTGGAAGGACAGGCCCTGCACTCCCGTCCAGCCCGCGAACCTCAGGTCCTGCGTGAACGGCGTGATATCCTGGCGGATGCCGTTGCCCTCGTACCAGCGGCAGAAATCGCCGTCGATGCACGTGACGGTAGTCCCGTCCGCGAGCTGACGCTGGAGTCCTGACCCCGAGACCCCGTCCTCGAGTACCGAGTCCCGGACGAAGGGCCGAAGCTGGAGCCAGCCCCAGTTGAGGGTGACGTCGCCGCGTATGCCTTGCCCGACTACGGCACCGGGCAACAGCAGCAACGCGCACGCGATGAGCGACAGGAACGGCCGGCGATGGACATTCATGGTCCTGCTCCGACGCGCTTGAGGATTTTTGTTACGGAGCTTCCGAACGGCTCCATGAACATGGCCGGGCGAGCGATACGGATCAAGCCCGAACTGCGAGATGAGAGGAGCCGGGGGTAATCCCGGCTCCCGCGCGTCTACCTGTATCCGAACAGCATCGTGTAGAGAATGAGTCCCACGATCGTGAGGCCGATGCCCAGCATCGTGAATCCGAAGATACGCACGGCCGTCTCGAATTCCTTCGGGAAGGGCTCCACGAGCCGCTCCTCGAGCTTGCCTTCCTCGACCATGCGCTCGTACTCCATCGGCTTGTCGCGTTTCAGTTCCTCCAGCGGGACCCGCCCGGTGAAGATCACGGGGTCCATCGGGAACTTGTCCAGCCGGAAGTGCGTGTTGAAGAAGTGGATCGTGAAGATGAACGCGACCGCCAACAGTGCCTCATCGCTGTGGATGATCGTCGCCACGTTCACGAACCAGCCCGGCAGAACTGTTGTGAAGATCTCGGGGAACCACAGGAACAGTCCCGTGCAGCCGATGATCAACATTCCCCAGAAGACAGCGAAGTAGTCGAACTTCTCCCAGTACGTATACCGGCCGTACCTCGGCCTTTCTCCCTTGCCGAAGAACCACTTGATAGAGCCCACGAACTCCCGGCCGTCTTTCCCGTTGAACATCAGAGAGTCGCGCGAGAAGATGTATTCCTTCCACGTCTTGCCCGAGGCTCGCTTCTGCTTTCGCACGTCCACCAGGTGAATGATGAAGATCGTGATCATGGTCACGGCGCCGACGCGGTGCAGAGCGCCCATCGCCTCGAAGCCTCCCACCATGCGAGAGAAGAGCTTCGCCCACCCCATCCACGAGAACTTGAGCGCCATCCCGGTCGCGGCCAGGAGCATGAAGCTCAGCAGCATCACGACGTGCAGGATGCGGTGGAAGGTCGTGAAGCGCCGGTAGAGCAGCTTTCGCTCGGCGGCGACCGCCTCGGCATGGCCCTTCCATTGCTCGGGGGATCGCCACAGGCGCCACAACCAGGCGCCAGTGTGAATCAGCGAGAACGTGAGGACAGCCACCAGCAGGCCCGTCATGGCCCAGAACGACCAGAAAAGAAACGGATACTTGTCCGGGTCGTGGTGTGTCGCGTGCGTCAGGTACCCCGTGAATCTCTGGTTCGCAGCCGGATGACACTGGGCGCACGTGTCCACGATGTTGTCCCGGCTCAGCGTCGAGGCAGGCTCAGGGGGGGGTAGAATGTTGTGCGTGCCGTGACAGTCGTAGCACTTGGCCGCCCGCGCTCCGCCCAGACGCGACACCTTTCCGTGGTAAGTGTCGAAGAATGTCTCCGACTCCGTTTCGTGGCACCGTCCGCACTGGCTCATCATCAGCATGCGAAAGTCGTCGCGGTCCGTACGGCTGATTGTGTGAGACGTGTGGCATTCCTCGCACGTCGGGTAGTGAGGATCTCTGTCGTGCGAAAAGTCTCCGTCTTCGGGCCAATGAATGCTCTCCCGGAATGTTTCCTCTATGCCGTGGTGACATTGGCCGCAGGTAGACGCGATCCGGTTGGCGTTCACGGTGGAGTTCTGATCGGCTGCCGGCAGCTCGCTGTGCGCTCCGTGGCAACTGGTGCACGTGGCCGTAACGACCAGTCCGCTTTCCAGCAGCCCTTTGCCGTGGATGCTCATTTCGTAGCCGCGCACGATATCCGGGCCGCCGCGCTGGATACGACGAGCAGCCGGCTCTCCCTCCCGGTGGCAGCGGCCGCACAGCTCGGGGACGTTCCTCGCGTACGTGGGTGAAGTCGGCGTTTCCTGCATCGCCGTCGCGTGCTTGTCGTGGCAGTCGAGACAGACCGGCGCGTCCGTCACACCCTCCGCGGACAGCCGCCCATGACTGCTCGCCTGGTACTGGGTCACCTCGTCGGCGTGGCAAACCGCGCAGTCGACGGGTGCCGTCACGTTCTCGCACGGGCGGTCTTCGAAGATCACGCTGACCTCTGTATGGCATTGCGAGCAAGCCGTGCCCGAGTGAGCCAAAAGGTTGAACGCGGCCTCGTCCACGTGCATCGACACCGTGCTGCCGTCGAACGTGGTTCCCGTCAGATCCGGGTCTTCGTGACACCGCATGCAGTCGGCGTTGGCCACTCCTGCGTCGTAGAATACGCGTCGGATTTCGTGCGGCTGGTGACAATCCACGCAGGCCGGGATCTTGTCCGGCTCTTCTTCCCACAGGCGCCCCTCGATGACCTGAGCGTGCACCTGTTCGATCCGTCCGTGGCACTGCATGCACGTGCCGGCAACGTTGTCCTTGTGGATGCTGGAACGGGCGTCAGTGTGGGGGAGGATGAAGTGCGACGTATGACACGAGGTGCACACGGCCGTGACTGTCAGTCCCTGCTGGAACAACCCCGCGCCGTGAATGGAGAGCGAGTAGTTCTCGAGGATCCGGTCCTGAGGGATGTCGAGCCTTTCCGACACTTCCGTCCCTTCCTGATGGCACTCGCCGCACAGGATCGGGATGTTCATCACGGCCGTGCTTGAACGAGAGTCCCGCTTCGAGAGGATGTCGTGCGCCCCGTGGCAGTCGGAGCACGTCGGGGCGAGGGCGTCACCGCGCGCGACGGCCTGACCGTGCAGCGACTGACCGTGCTGTCGTGTCTGCCGCCCGTGACACTGAGCACAGTTCGGCGCGGGGGCGTCGTCCTGGTGGGGAAAATCGAGACCGGCGTGACAGTCCTGGCAACGCAGGCTGCCGTGCACGGATTCGTCCAGGGACTCCTGGGTGACTACGAGGCGCTCGCCGTTCTCCTGGCTCTGAAAGAAGGCCGGATTCTCGTGGCACATCAGGCAGTTGATGTCCTGGGCACCAGCCGGAGCCGTGACGAACAGCACAGCGATCGCCGCCGCGGGGACGAGTCGCGTCACACTACGGAACATCCGGATTCGCATCAGGCCCCCTCACCCGGTGCTGGTCCCGCCGAGGGGGACTGCCTGCCCGCCGTGATCTCCCCGGAATCCAGCCCGTCGAGCATGTCGGCCACCTCTTCCTCGTACCAGCGCCCGTGCACCGTCTGAACCTCGTGCTCCGGCATCTTTCCGGTGAGCCATATGAAGCTCATCGGATAGACATCCGGGTGGAACATCACGAAGAAGAAATGCCACACGATGATCGCCAGGGTGGCCAGCAGAGCCTCGTAGTAATGAACCGTCTCGGAGATTGACACGATCCACGCCGGGGCCCATCCCGTTGCCCAGGTCGGGAACCACAGGACGAATCCGGTGATCACCATCACGACGGTTCCCCACACCACGGCCCAGTATTCAGCCTTCTGAGTGTAGTCGTACTGTGGAAACTTCGCCCGGTCACGTCGCCTCCAGATATGGAAAGCGATGTTTGCCCCGAAGTCCTTGATGTCCTGGAAGCTCGGAGCCATCGCCCGCATCTCAGCCCGGCCCCGCCGGACGGCTGTGACGTACCACGCGTGATAGATCGAGGTCAGGATCATCGCGACCCCGGCGACCCGGTGGATCGTTCCCCGCGCCGTCTCGCTTAGCAGGGCGATGCCCGAGTACTTCACCCACCAGACCTCCGGGTTGCGCAGGGCGAAGCCGGTCAGAACGAGAACGATGAAGGACAGCGCGAGCCCCGCGTGCTGGAAGATCTGTCTTCGGTCGAAGCGCACCACCCCGCGCTCGCGCCGGTCGGAGCGTCGTTTTTCGACGAGGTAGTAATTCACGATGATCGCGTTGTGAAGCGCCATGCCACCGATCACGAAGATGATCAGGCTGATGTAAATGGTCGTGACGATCCGGCGGCCGGCATTGGTCGCCGAGGATGCCGCGACGTGATCGTAGGACTCTGCGAATACGTCCGTGGCTCCCTCGTGGCACTGCGCGCATGTCGCGACGACATTGGCCTCCGAAACGGATGACTCGGGATCCGCCTTTGGCAACACCAGGTGGGCCGAATGGCAGCTGACACAGGTCGCCGCGTGTCCGTGGTCACGGCGGGTTGCCCACCCGTGGTAGCTGTCCGTGTAGGAGTGAACTACGCCTTCCTGCAGATTGTACTTGGCGATGATCGTCGGATCGTTGTGGCAGTCGCCGCACAGATCGACCGCAACGTGACCGGCGTAGGTCCCGGCGTCCGGATCGTCGGGTCTCAGGATCAGGTGCTCCCCGTGGCAGTCCGTGCACGTGGGGCTGTCGCCGACTCCGGCGGCCAGGGCCCGTCCGTGTATCGACCGATCGTACTCGGACCTGATCTCCTCGTGACACTCGCCGCAGGTCGAGCTCACGTTGAGACGATTGATCCGGGACGCCGGGTCATTATGTCCCTTCAGATCGTGGACACCGTGACAGTCCGTGCACGTTGCAGCACCCGAGATTCCGTTCTCGCCGGCCTCCTCATTGGCCACACCATGAACCGATCGGGCGTACTGCTGGGCGGGCGACGCGAGCTTCACGTATTCGTCCGTCAGCAGGCCACCGGTGCTGTGACACTCGACGCACGTTTCCGCGATGTGCGCGTGGTAGGTGGGCGATTCCGGGTCGTCACTCTTCCTGATCTCATGCACCCCGTGGCAGCTCACGCAGGTCGGCGCCCGCTCGTTGCCCCGGGCGAGCGCGTAGCCGTGTACGCTCTCCTCGTAATTGCTGACGACACTGCCGTGGCAGCGCGCGCAGCCAACTGGTGCATATTCCTCCGGGTGCGGGTAGGTGTAGTCTGTGTGACAGGTCAGGCACGTCATGCCGACGCTGCAGTGCACGCAGTCCTCGAACTCCTCGGGGGTCACGATGAGCCGATCGTGGTCCTCGCGGCCTGAAAAATTCTCCGGATCCCCGTGGCACATGAAGCAGGTGCGGTTCGGATCTTCCGTCTCCTGGGCCAGGAGTTGGGAGCTGCACAACGGGGCGATCAGCAGGAGGCTCGAGACTACTGCCAGGCAGCGAGCGAACAGGGGCCGCTGGGACGGCATGACGGATCTCCGATCTATATGAATGGTGGGAGCGCTCAGTTAATCACCTCAACCATCTCGAGCATCAATCGTGCCAGTGAGCCGGCCGTCAGAGATCCACTTCCGTGTCCCCCTCAGGGAGCGTCGTTCTCCTTCCGGAGAGGTGGCTGTGGGTGGCACGCCTGGCAATCGTTTGGCGCGTAGTGATCCACCTGATCCGTGTGACAGACAGTGCAAATGTTCCGCGACCAGGCATCGAGGCCGGCAACGGCCGCACCGTGGCACACGGCGCAGCCTTCGTGTGCCACCGGCGGGTGAATCTGTTTGACACCCTCCCGGTGGCAGGCGAGGCAGTTTGCCTCAGGCTGGTGGTGCCCGCCGTGACACGTCTCACAGAGCTCGGCATCCGGGCGTCCGGCCTTCTGGCCATGGCAAGTGGCGCAGCCGAACCCCAGCTTCACGTGTCGACCGTGCGGGAAGTCTCCGGTTTGCGTGGGGATCACCCCGCCGGGCGGGCCGGGAGAGCCCTCGTGACAGCGCTCGCAGCCGATGGCGCCGCTGTGATGGCAGTCGGAGCAGATCGCCGTCGAAGCCAACGACACCTTGCCGTGGTCGTCCATCGGCGTGTGGCAGAACGAGCACGAGAGATTGGCCCGGGTCACGTGGGGATCGTGAGCGAACGACCGTCCCTCCCATTCTCCCTGCTGGTCCTCGATGCCCAGGTGACAGCGCAGGCACTCGTTCTCGCTTACGGACTGGCCTAGATCCACCTCGGGGAGCCGGTAGTCGATTCCGCCGCTTTCGGTTGCCTCCCCGACCAGTTGCATGGCCGCGCGGAGCGCGGCATCGGCGTACCCGACATTGTGGACGCCGCCCCCCACCCGAACCAGTTCCACGTTCTCCCGCGCCAGGCCGATGAGGCTGTCGGCCTCCACTCGGCGCGCCTCCGAGCCCTGGCGGCGGCTGGCTGCGGCCGCTTCGACCACGGCGCCGACACTCTCCAGCTTGCGCTCGATGTCGGCTTGCCAGCCAGGCAGGATGTTCGCGTAACGGATGCCATGACACGAAAGGCACGTGGCTTCACCCGCGACCTGGACCTGCTCGTGCCCCGCCATGTCCTGCGGCAGACCGTGGCAGCTCTGGCAGGCGACACGCGCGAGGAACATCGAGCTGGGATCGTCTTCCGTTCCATGCGCTCCGGTGCCCGTGAACATGCGCTGCTGGGCCTCATGTGTGCCCTGGTGACACGACTCGCAGTCCAGTTCGAGCTTCTCGGACAGAGATACGATCGCGTGATCGATGGGTCGGTGGCAGAGCTGGCACTCGATGTTGTGTTCCGTCAGGTGCACCTCATGCAGCAGGGTCGTGTTTTCGTATTGGGCCAGTCGCTCCGGGAGGTTGTGACATACGTAGCAACGATCCTCGTCGGCCGCCCCCGAACCGGTGGTCACGCGGTCGTGACAGGACACACAAGACACCATGTCCTCTACGTACTGCGGGTGGTCGATGATCCTCCCTTCCATTTCGAGTCGTGGCGGAGCGGCGTGACACCCCGTGCAGCCCGCGAGCGGCTCGCCGGCGGGTCGGCCCCTGAAGTGGCACAGGAAGCAGGTTTCCTTCGTGACCGCCAGGTGATCTCCCTGGACGATCTGCGAATGGCAACTCGTGCACCGCAGTTGCTTGCCCCGCCGCAGCTGCGTGAGGTGCTGACGGTGGTCGAACCGAACTCCCTCAAACACGAGCTCGCCTTCCAGCTTCCGGGTCGAGTGGCAGCCGGAGCGAAGGCACGCCGCGTCTTCGATTTCCGCCCACGGCCGCGTCCCGTAGGAGCCCGTAACGTATTTCACGACCTGATTCGCGGCCTGCACCTTGCCCATCGCCTCGGCCTTGATGCCCGGCGCGTAGTGGCACTTGATGCACGGCACGTCGTTGTGACTCGAAGTGGCCCAGGAGTCGTAGTAGGGCTCCATGTTATGGCAGTTCTTGCAGAAGCTCGGCTGGGCGCTGTACTCGACAAAACCGAGCGTTCCGAGACCCGCCAGAAGGCCGAACAGGATGAGGATCTGAATCCCACCCAGCAGAAGCTTCGATCGGGAAATGCGGCTGCCCTTACGGGCCATTTCCGGCCGTCCCTTCGACGTCCGGAGTTTCTGATCGGAGCCTCCGAAGCCTGTATCCCGCCAGAAACACGATTCCCAGGGCGAAGAACCATATGGGAATGAGGAACAGCTTGTGCTCCCATTTCTCCTCGGCGCTCACCTCGGCCTTGCCCCGAATGTCCATGGATGCCGAAGCGATCAACCGCTCGACGTCCATCATTTGCTGCAGGTCGAGCGTGTGCTGCAACATCTCGAGGTTGCGGAACTCGCTTAAGACTGCGCGCAACCGGAATCGTTCATCGGAGACCTCGTGGCCTCTCCTCACGAGCTCTTCCACCGCCTCGGCCGCACTCTCCATCTCACTTTCGGCGCGCCGCAGCACCTGCTCGACTTCCGCTCCCAGCGTGGTCTCCGCACCTCCCGCCTCGTGGCAGCCCTCGCAGGTCTGCGCAATCCGCTCGGTGGCCACGCGCTCGGTGTCGTGGTTGGAATGACAGTCCGTGCAACCCAGAGGCGCTTCGCCTCCTTCGAGCTGGCCGTGTGGTCCGAGATCGAACGCCCGCCGAACGTTCACGTGGCACCGACCGCATACGTTGGATATCTCGCCCACATTCGGAGGGAGAGCCGCGTGTGAGCCGTGGCACCCGATGCAGGTAGGCGCCGCGAAATTCTGGTCTTCGTACAGAGCGATGCCGTGCGCGCTGTGTCTGTGTTCCGCCACCTGACCGGTCGGGATCCCGTACGGGGCCATCAGGCTCTCGTCATCGTGGCACCGGGCACACGTCGCCGAGATGTTGGTCGGGTAGACCCCGCTGCGGGCGTCGTCGGGTCGCAGGGTCGTGTGTGGGTCGTGACAATCCGAGCACGTCGGCGCGTCCAGGTTCCCCTCAACCAGCAGGAGCTGTCCGTGCCGGCTCGTGCGAAGCTCTGCGATCTGGTCGGCAGGAAGCCCGTACTGCCTCATCTGGTTCGGGTCGGTATGACAGGACGAGCACACCTCCAGCGACTCCAGCTTGCCGAGAGAGCCCTTGAAGTCTCCTCCATGCGCCTCCGGGGTTTCGAAGGCGGTGGGGTTGCCACCGTGGCAGTCGTGGCACTGCACACCGCGATCGGAGTGAATACCGAGCTGGTAAGCCCGCCGCTTGTCGGCGTGGCAGACGAGGCATCCATACCGCTGCGCCGACGACGCGGGATCCTGAATGCGCGCCGTGCCCGCCGCCGTACCGGCCACCGCCGGCCGCGCCGCGGACAGTCCCGCGAAGCTGCAGGCAAGAATGAGCAGGAAGCCGAAGGGGCTCGCCGGCTTGATCATGGTTCCTGCCTCGCCTCCGCATCGCCGCCGGCGTTCACATCCGACGCACCGGGCGTTGGGATGGCACGTTCTTCCAGGATGCGCGTCTCGATCCCGGCGCTGGGTGGCACGGAATCGATCTGCCGCCCCACGGCCCAGAATGCCAGGAAGCCAAGGAAGAACAGCAGGCCGACGCCGAGAACCACCGGCTTGCGACGGAGGCCCTTCTCGATGTCCCTGTCCACGAGAGGCAGAATGATCATAAGGAGACCGAGCGCCGAGAAGCCCACGAACCCCCACACGCCCATCGTGCGGATCAACCCGAGCGACACATCGACCACGATCCAGGAGGAGACGAGCCTTTCGGGAATCTCGAACGGCGTCGCCGGATCCCCGATCGCGCGGGGGAACAGCGCTGCGAGCGAGATCGAGACCGCCAGGACGAGGGCCGAGACGATCACCATGCGGAGCAGGTGGTCCGGGTAGAAGGGCGTTCCCACATCCTGCGTCTCCACGTGGCCCCTCGGGGGGGCTGTTCCGTGCTTGCGGGCCACGACGAAGTGAAGCACGAGCAATCCGAACGCGGTCCACGGAAGCACGATTACATGCAGGGCGAAGAACCGGCTGAGCGTGGCTCCCGACACGAACACGTCGCCGGTGAGGAGGCCCACGATCGCCCCGCCGACGATCGGCGTCTGCCCGATGACGTTCATCACCTCGGTCGAGGTCCAGTAGGCCCACTGGTCCCACGGCAGCAGGTATCCCGTTCCTCCGAATGCCAGCACGACGAACAGGAGCAGCACGCCCACGAGCCAACTCGTTTCCCGGGGCGGCCGGTACGCGCCGGTGAAGAACACCCGGGCCATGTGGGCCAGGATTGCCAGCACGATCAGGTTCGCCGACCAGACGTGGAGGTCGCGGATCATCCACCCGAATGGCACCTCGGTCGCGATGTACTGCAGACTGGCGTATGCCTCGTCCACGGACGGCCGATAGTAGAAGGAGAGCAGGACACCTGTGACCACGAGCACCATGAACAGAAGGTAAGCGATGCCGCCGAACGAGTGCCGCCAGCCCACGTAGGAAGGCAGGCGCCGACCCCACGCCTTCCGCAGCGCCTGGTCGATCGGGAGCTCGCGATCGATCCGACCATACAGAAGACCCATGAATCTCAGGGAAGAGAGCAGGCTGGCGTCCGTGCTCTGCCTGATATCATCTCCGATCTGGCCTAGCCACGTCCGAACCCTCATCAACATGCGGGCTCCCGCTTTTCAGTCTCGAGTGACGTAGACGAAGTCGTTGCGGACGAAGACGGCATACCGCTGCAGTGGCTCGGTGGTCAGGCCTTCCACGGCGTGACCCCTGAGGTTGTACACCTGGTGACCGCACGGCGACATGATGCGCAGGGCTGCCGAGTCCCACCTCAGGATACAGCCATCGACCGGTGACACCCCCTCCAGCGCCGCGTAGTCGTTCTCGGCGCGCCGCACGACCAGGATGACCTGCTCGCCCCAGGTCTCCAGCCGGCTGCTTCCCACCGGGAAATCCTCCACCCGCGTGACCCGCGCCGCCAGCTCGCGCTGCGGAATGATGAGGTGCTCCGGCGGGATCGTGTACAGGGTCGCGACGACGAGCGCGGCGAGGAACACCACCGCGATCATGGAGTTCAATAGAAACGTACTGAGGTCGCGCTCGCGATCGTGGGAATCTGATGCCATCTGATTTCACAGCCTCGTGAGTGACCGTGCCTCGATATGGAGCCGGAGTTCCGCCCCGCTTTACCGCTCCACGGCAGGGCGGAAAGTACTGTGGCGGGAGCCGTTGTGCCAGAACATCATCGGGGCGATGGTGAACCGTCCGGACTCGCGTATAGGGAGGCAATCTCCTAATTTCCGTCCCACTTCGGTCGAACGTCGGGAGAGGCTTCGTGCGTTTCCATGCGCGCCCGGCGTGATACCAATCGCAAGGAGAGCTAGGATGATTCGAAACGTCGTGATTACCGCCGCCGCGATGCTGTTCGTCGCGGCCGGATCGGCGTTCGGGCAGGACGCGACCAAACCGCCGGTCATGACGCACGACATGGAGGGCAAGGACAACTGCATGATGTGCCACTCCGGGGCGATGGAGGGCATGCCGGCGGCTCCGGCGGACCACGAAGGTCGCGCCGCTGAGTCCTGTGTCCTGTGCCATGCGCCGGATGCCGAGATGCAGACGGCGACGGCAAACGCGATCGCTCACGAGCTCGAGGGCAGGGATAACTGCGAGATGTGTCACTCCGGGGCGATGGAGGGCATGCCGGCAGTGCCCGCGAGCCACGAAGGCCGGGGCGACGATATCTGCACAATGTGCCACGCACCGGCCGGCTGAGAACGCCTGCTCGTTCGTGAAGCTCGGGGGGTTCCCGAGCAGGATGGAAGAAACCCGCGGTAGCCACTCGGCTCTCGCGGGTTTCTCTTGCGGTCCGATCAACGTCGCGTAACGAGCTTCCCGTTCTTCAGGGAATGCTTACGCCGTATTCGTCCTCCACGGCGGTGATGCTGGTGTCGAGCAGGGCACGGATCCAAGGTGAGTTGTGAGTCGTCGAGCCGTACACCTCGCCTCCGTGCGTCGCCAGGCTGTAGTTGAAGAACCCGCCCTCGGCCACGGTGAAAGTGGCGACGGTCGCGTCGATCTCGCCGCCCGGCTCGTCCAGGTTTGGGTCGACCAGTTCGAGTAGGGCGAGCAGCTCGTCCGCCTGCGTACGCACGAAGTCGCCCCTGACGTTCAGGATCGCGGCGGCACCGTCTTCGGTGGAGTGACAGCCGGAGTCCACGCAACCCACGAACGATCGCTCGGCGGTCGATACCGCGCAGTCAGTCTCTCCGTTCGGGATGCCGCTCTCGTCCACACACGGAATGGCATCGAACGTGTGTCCCACGGCCTGGAACTCGAATGCGCCAGTGGCCTCGTCGGTGACCGTGTACATGGCCACGTGGCACGTCGCGCACAGCTTTTCGTTGCTGGTCGAGCCGTGGGTTGGGACGACCGAGCCGGGGGCCAGGCCCGACCCCGGCGGAATCCAGCCAGCCTCGCCGATCAGCAGCTGACTCTCGGGAGCGTGCGGCGTCAGCCCGTGACTGTCGTTGGGATCCGCGACCGAGCGCCGGTTGTGGCACCGAGCGCACAGGTGCACCTGAATGTCCGGTGTGCGCACAGGGAACCGGAGCTGGCCCTCGAACGTGGCGTCATGAGGCGAATGACACACGCCGCATACGACCGCGAGGGGCTCTTCCGAGAACTTCTCCACGTAAGGTCCCCGAACACCCCACGCGGCGAGGGTGCCCTGGCCACGATGGCATCTGGCACACTCGGGGTTGGAAGCGGCGAAGCCGACGACCTCGGAGTGCTTGGACAACTCCCACTGCTCGACGAACGGATGGTGCGTGCCGTTGTGGCACTCGCCGCAGCCGTTGGTCAGGTCCTCTCCGACCGCGAGCGACGCCAGCGGCTGGGAGGCTTCGGGGTCCACCACGTGCGTCTCTCCGGCGCCGTGGCACGCCTCGCACTGCACGTCCACGTACCGTGAATCCCCTGTGGACGTCCAGCCCGCCGGCTCGGTCGCCGCGTTGCCAAACTGGTTGACCGTGTGGCAGGCCTCACAGAGCTCCTGTGCGTGGCCGCTGTCCTGGAGGGTGTTCCAGGCGTCGGCGTGTGCCGTCGTTGTCCAGTTCGCACTAGGCGTGGCGTGACATTGCGCGCACGTCGGCTCTCCGGCCTGTCCTTGCACGTACCCCAGCATGCCACCGGCCGAGGCCGGCGGATCGTCGCTGAATGGACGGTCGTTGTACACGGTGTCTTCGTCTACGCAGCCGGCGGCGAAAGCTGCCAGGCCGAATACTGCGAAGCTGGCCTTCAGGATCCAACGGAAGGAGCCGTGACGGAAGTCGGAGTCGCCCACGGTGACCTCTCCTGGTGTTGAGATTGCCGGGTCCGGCACGACGCCGGTCCAACGTGCCGACGTTCACGCAAAAGCTGGCCACCGGAGGCCGAATGTGCAAGCACTGGCCGCGGTAGTGCCCGAAGGGTTACAGGGTTCGCAATGCGAACCGCGTTGCTGCTTCGACATCCCTCAAGAGGTTGCATCGTGCGGCAGGCCTGCGAGATTGAGGGGTGAGTCGAACGGACGCAACGGCGCTGGAATGGAATCCATGAGCGATCGAACATTCCTCATTCTCCTCGTTCTGGCGAGCGCTCTCGCGCTCGCGGTCGGAGTATGGATCGGCCTGGGATATCCAGGCAGGTACGATCGGCACGAAGACACGGGCGCGAAGGCGCCCCGCAGGGCCCCGGTCCGCATACTGCTCGATCGCTTCGGTGGTTCCAGGCGGCGTGGCCGGGACCGGAACGCCGGTACGGGACGGTGGTCCCGGCTGTGAGCCACGATCGGTACGCGGCCGTTCGCCGTGTTCTATGGGCCGTCCTGTTCGCGAATCTCGCCGTCATATCGGTAAAGGTGTGGATCGGCGTGCGATCCGGCTCCCTGGCTATTCTCGGTGACGCAGCCCATTCCGGCGTCGATGCGCTCAACAACGTGGTCGGCCTTGCGGCCGTGCGCGCCGCTGCGGTGCCTCCCGACGAGGAGCACCCGTATGGCCACGCCAAGTTCGAGCTTCTCGGCGCGCTCGCTGTTGTGGCATTCCTCTCGATCACCTGCTTCGAGCTCGTCAGCGCTGCGATCGGACACCTGCTCAGCGACTCGGTCCCGCCGCGGCTGGAGCCTCTCACTTTCGCGGTGCTCGCCGGCACGATGGTGGTCAACGTGATCGTGGCGTGGACAGAGGATCGCGAGGGGAAGCGGCTGAACAGCGTGCTGCTGTCGGCCGATGCCCGGCACACCGGCGCCGACGTCCTGGTGACCGGGTCCGTGCTCGGCGGGCTGTTCCTGGTCACCCGCGGCTGGGCGGCCGCCGACGCGTGGCTCGGAATCCTGGTGGCAATCCTGATCGCCCGCAGCGGGTGGCAGATCCTCACGCGTACCGTGCCGGCGCTCGTCGACACCGCGGCCCTGGAGGCCGCGCGAATCCACACGTTCGTGGCCGTGGTTCCGGGAGTACGAGACATCACGGATGTCAGGAGCCGGGGAGACTTGGAGGGCGCAGCATTCGTAGAGATCACGATCGAGGTGGACGGCGGACGGACGGTCGAGGAGGGCCATCGCGTGGCCGATGCCGTGGAGAGGAAGCTCGTGGACGATGCGGGATTCGCCGCCGCCGCCGTCCATGTAGAGCCGTGGTCGGACGGCTCGGGCGGACCCCGGGCCAATCCCGGCTGAACCGCCGGCGACCCGCTACTGCTTCAAGGGAACGACCTCCCACCGGCACGATTCGTCGCCACGGCTTTCGCATGTGGGGTGGCGCACCGGGGTCGCCTCTCCGAGACCTTCGGCGCACGCGGCGAACGCTGCCGTGATGATGCAGCAAGCGGATCCCGAGGTGTCCGCGGAGGCTGGGAGGCAGCGTGCGACTGACACCGACGGGTCGGTACGATCCAGGCGGATGGTGCTGCCGGGACTGAGCGAGGCGGCGACTCGTCGCAGGTGCCGGAGCAGGGCCCGCCGCCTGATTCCGGCAGGAGCGAAACGCCGGGCCAGACTCACGGCCTTCGGCGTCCGCGCCGCGTATTCCGTTCCCAACCGGTCACCGGCCGCCTCGAATACCAGGCGGGCGTCCGGTCGCCGAGCGATCAGACGCAGGAGATCGACGAACTCGCTTGCCTCGAGCTGGCGCCGCCGCCGACTCATTTCGGCGTATCGTCTCATCTGCCCGTCAATGACATCGCTCAGGCCGAGCCGGCGCGGCAGGCTGATGTGGAACTCTTCGTCCTCCAGCACCTCGGAGGGCATGTCCACATCGCGCAACGACTCGAGCAGCACGAGCGCGATGCCCGGGCTGAGGCGGCCAGCTATATCGGCAGTTCTTATCATATCTGAAGCTACGCTAGGCTGGACGACCGGCTGGAGCAAGGCGTGAGCTTGTGACCCGAGGGGGGCGATCGCCATAATCCCCCGTTCAGCTATCGGGCGCGGCCGGGCTCGGGAACCCCTGAGCCCAGCGGCGCCTTTCGTCGAACCCGATACGGGCCCGTGCGGCCGGCGACCAGACATGTACGACCCGAAGAGCGTGGAAGAGAAGTGGCAGGCCCATTGGGCCGAGAACGGAACCAACGAGCCTGACCTCGATGCGGCTCCGAGGCCGTTCTTCAACCTGATGATGTTCCCCTACCCGTCGGCGGAGGGTCTGCACGTCGGGAACCTGTACGCGTTCACTGGCGCGGACTTTCACGCACGATTCCAGCGGTTGAGAGGTCGGGACGTGTTCGAGCCCATAGGGTTCGACGCGTTCGGCATCCACTCCGAGAACTACGCGCTCAAGGTCAATGTCCATCCGATGGACCTCATCCCGCGCAGCATCGCGAACTTCACACGCCAGCTGAAGCGCTCCGGGATCATGTTCGACTGGTCGCACACGGTCGATACGACGAATCCCGATTATTACCGGTGGACGCAGTGGATCTTCCTCCAGCTCTACCGAGCCGGCCTGGCGGTCAAGAAGGAGGCGCCGGTCAACTGGTGCCCGTCCTGCAAGACCGTTCTTGCGAACGAGCAGGTGGAAGGCGGAAAGTGCGAACGTTGCGGTACGGAAGTTGGACAGCGGTTTCTCAGCCAGTGGTTCTTCCGGATCACCGAGTACGTCGAGCCACTCCTGAAGAACCTCGATTGGATAGACTGGTCTCCGTCGACGCTCACGGCACAGCGAAACTGGATCGGACGCTCGGAGGGCGCCCTGCTTCGATTCCGGCTGGCGGGCGAACGTGACGGATCGCTCGACGTGTTCACGACCCGGCCGGACACGATTTTCGGTGCCACGTTCATGGTTCTCGCGCCGGAGCATCCGCTCGTCGAGGAGCTCACCTCGGAAGATCGGCGCGACGAGGTCGAGACATACCGGGCGGCGGCCGCAGACGTCGACCTCGTCGAGCGACGGAAGACCGACGACCGGAAAAAGACGGGCGTGTTCACCGGCGGCTTTGCCGTCAATCCGGCGACCGGCGAAGACATACCGGTATGGATCGCAGACTACGTCCTGATGGAGTACGGAACCGGGGCCATCATGGCCGTGCCGGGTCACGATCAGCGCGACTTCGAGTTTGCCAGGCAGTTCGGGCTCGAGATTCTGCCCGTGGTGGCGCCCCCTGAGGTGGTGGACGATGCGTCGGACCCGTCCTCAGTCGACCTGCATCTCGATAATGAGGCGTTCGTCGAGCATACCGAAGGTGAGCGCCTGATCAATTCAGGTGAGTTCAGCGGTCTGCCGGCGACCGAGGGAGCGGCACGTATCGTGGAGTGGCTCGGCGAGCGAGGTCTCGGCGAGCCGACGGTGAACTACCGGCTGCACGACTGGTGCATTTCGCGCCAGCGATACTGGGGCGCACCGATCCCGATTCTGTACTGCGACACGTGTGGAACGGTTCCCGTGCCCGAGGAAGACCTCCCGGTGGTGTTGCCGCATCTCGAGCAGTTCAAGCCAGGCGACGACGGCATCGCTCCGCTCGCGAAGGACGAGTCGTTCTACCGTGCCACGTGTCCGTCCTGCGGCGGCGAGGCGCGTCGAGAGACCGACGTTTCGGACACGTTCCTCGACAGCACATGGTACTTTCTGAGGTATCCGAGCACGGATTTCGACGACCGCGCGATCGATCCGTCCCGTACGGATCGGTGGCTGCCGGTGGACATGTACATCGGCGGGGAGGAGCACGCTGTGCTCCACCTCCTGTACTCCCGGTTCATCACGATGGTGCTGCACGACCTCGGGCATGTACCGTTCGAGGAGCCCTACGTGCGCTTCCGGAAGCACGGCCTGATCATCCGGGATGGCGCGAAGATGTCGAAGACGAAGGGAAACGTCGTGAACCCGGACGAATTCATCGACCGGTACGGTGCGGATACGATTCGCACGTACCTGATGTTCCTCGGTCCGTATCAGGAGGGCGGCGATTTCAGGGACAGCGGAGTCGTCGGACCTCAGCGTTTCCTGGTGCGGGTGACCGACGCCGTCGAGGCCGCTGTGGAGGCGGGTGCGACGGGCTTTCCGGATGCGGTCGTGGAGCGCGCCGTCCACCAGACGATCAGCCAGGCCACTGAGGATTTCGCGAGCCTCTCGTTCAATACGGCGATCGCCGCCCTGATGGAGCTCCTCAACACGCTGCGCGTGGGTGGCAGGGTGCCCACGCTGGACGAGATCAGGCCGCTGGTGATCATGCTCGGCCCGATCGCGCCCCACCTCGCGGAGGAGCTGTGGGAGACCCTTGGCGGCGAGCCCAGCCTGTTCGATCACGCAAGTTGGCCTGCGTTTGATCCGGCCAAGCTGACGACGGATTCGGTGGAAATCGCGGTTCAGGTGAACGGCAAGCTCCGCGCGACGATCTCGCTGGAAAGGGGTGCGAGCGAGGATGCCGCGCGCGCCGCGGCCCTGGCGGACGAGGGAGTCCAGCGTCACATCGGGAACGCGTCGATCAGGAAGACGATTCACGTCCCCGACCGGCTCCTGAACCTGGTGGTGGGCTAGGAGCGTGTCCGATCACTCCGGGGACGATCTGCCCCCGGAGCCTCCGGTTACCAACTGACGTTTCCTTCCTGCGAAGTGTCGATCTCGGCCGACTCCTCGCCTTCCCCGAACAGGAACGAGCGCAGGTTGGACACGAGAAACTCGCGCGCACGAGGCTCCCGTACACTGAGTCCGTAGTGGTTGATCAGGAGCATCTGGCGTTGCTTCCACTCTTCCCAGCAGTCGGTGCAGATCTCCGATACGAGTTGTGTACCCAGGTCGTTCGGAAAGGGAGTCCGGGCGAGCGGTTCCCGATCCGGCTTGCTGCACCGCACGCATTGGAAATCGTCGGAGCCGGCCATCGGCGTCAGACCGGTACCGTGAGGACGGAGCGGTTCGCTCCCCGGATGATCTGCTTCGTGATCCCGCCGAGGAGAACCCGGCCCGTGAGGCCGGGCGCGTGGTACTTGCCGATGACGATCAGGTCCACCGCCTCGGTCTCGGCCGCATTCAGGATGTGGTTCACGATGGGGCGCCCGCGGACGACGGACACCTGGATATCGATCCCTTGCCTGAGCTCCTCGGGAACCCGATCCAGGGCCGCGTCCCGGGCCCGCCGCTCGAGAAGCCTGACCGTGTCCTCCGTCTTGGTGGGCGAAGAGACTGCCCTCAGGTAGGCCTGCAGCGTGCCCGGCATCGCGTGGAGCAGGAACAGGCGGTCGCCGAAATACGCGCTGTATCGGGCCGCGGTGGCCGCGATCGGCGCGCTGCCGTCGCGCAGGTCGAGTGCCGCCAGGATCGTCCCGTCACTCTCCTGCCGGTTCGGTCGCCAGATCAGGACGGGAACGGTGGCCTTTCGGACGATGGCGACGCAGGTGTTGCCGAGCTCATCGGACGGCCACACCCGCTTCTGGTGTGCGCCGACGACCACGAGTTCCGCACGGATCTCGTCCGTGATTGCCGCGAGAGCCTCGGGTGTCCAACCTGGTCGTACCTCCACCCTCGCCTCGATACCGCACTGGCTCGCGATCTCCTCGAGGTTCGCCCTGGCATCGAGTTCTCGCTCGCGGCCGATCTTCAGCTTCGATTCGAGCTCGCGGCGCAGGTAACCGGGGACTCCGAGAGGCTCGATCGCGTGAAACAACGTGATCTCAGCGTCAGGGAACCGCGAAACGGCCCACCGTACGGTCTCGACAGAGGCGTCGGAGAAATCGATACCGAGCAGAATACTGTGATACATGGCGCTCGAACCTAGCGGGCCGCAGTCTCGACCGCACCACCAGGATGGTCCAGCAACCTGCTGGAGGCCGGGTCTGCGAGGAGTCGATCCAACGCCTCCCACGGGTCTCCGCTCCCGGTTTCCCGGATGATCTCCTGAACCGTGGTCGTCAGATCGCCGTGGCGCGCGTACAGGGTTTCCATGTCATCCAGCCTCGTGTAATACAACGTGCGCGAGAGCAGCCAAGCGTTGTTGACGCGCTCGGGGTCCAGGCCCGCGTATCGACCGGACCGGAGCTCGGGCTGGACCACCGACTCGAACCGCTCCGCCGCGTCGCGCAGAATCCTCCGCTTCTCTTCTCGCATGGTCTGCGGCGACAGGTCTGACCCGTACAGTTCCTCGAGCGGGTCGAGCATGGAATGGAAGAAGCGGCCGAAAACCCGCATGTCGTGCCACCGATCTTCTGCCGTCTCGCACAGCGCCTCGTCCGCTGCTGCGTCACAGAAGAACGAGATGGCTCCCCGGTGCCCCACGAAGTTGGCGAAGCTCTCGTTGAACTGCGCCTGTCCCTTCGGAAAGAACGTGCTGTGAGTGATCTCGTGAATGACGGTCTCCACGATGCCGACGCTATCGGAGCGCAGTGTCGTCGACATCAGCGGGTCCGGAAACCAGCCCAGTGTGCTGAACGCGCTCGACGGCCGCACCCAGGTGTCGTAGCCCTGGGCGTCCAGCTCTTCGGCCTCGCGACGCGCCTTATCGAAGTCGAAGTATCCCTTGTAGGGCATGTGCCCGACGATCGGGAACCACCAGGTCTTCCACCGAAGCTGGAACTCGTTCGCCGCGTTGATCACCATGAGCAGCGTATCCCTGTCCAGCTCGACGTAACTGGTGAACGCATTCCCCGGCTCCAGCTCGAGCGTTCGGTCGGCGTACTCCCGCGCGTCCTGCACCAGCCGGAGCTTTCCGCGCAACTCGGCCGACGTGGTCGTATCGTGAACGACCTCGTGGATCGGTCGGCGGGCCGTGAGGATCTTGGCCTCCTCCCAGCCCGCGCGCAGCACGTAACCGGGAGAGCAAGCCGAGAGAAGGCCCATGGCGGCAACGAGAGTCATATAGCAGGCTGCGCGATTCCGTGTCATGTCCGCTGGTACGTTCCGGCGGCTCATTGGTGCCTTTCCTCGCGATCCGTGAGGTGCCCGGCAGGTCGCCGAAGACCCATGCGCGCGTCCACTCAGGGTTCTTCGGCCACCTGTCAGGGCCTCCTCACGTGGTACACACGCTCTCGAACGGCGTTGCCCCTGTACTGCCGTGCGGGTCCATCCGAATCGCTCCGGTAGCGTCGATATCCACGGGTGAATACCCGGAAACTGTCGGGATCGCCGGCCTCCCGGAAGGCGCTCTCGATGCTTTCGCGCGGCAGGAGGCCCTCGTCGTTGTAGCTCAACAGCACGTGCCGGGCGTCGGTCACACCCAGGAGCGAGGTCAGGGCCGCCTCGCAGCGACCGCGTCGGCACCAGTCCGAGCGCAGGTGGTCATCGGGAATCAGTCCGGTCTTGCCCCTGAGTCGCGGCGGCGGGTCCCACCCCTGGGCCAGCAGCTCCGGCAGGTGGTAATAGCCGGGATACTGTCGCTCGTTGTATGGAGGGTCCAGGTAGACGAGGTCCACGGCGCCGGCCTGACGCAAAAGGTCTTCCGCTGTCCCGCGGTACGCTGAGCAGCCCCGCGCCGCGGCGGACGGCGGCACTGCGGGCCGCAAAGGCCTGAGACGTAGCGGCCGGGTCGCGTTCGGTTGCCACGACTTGACGAACGACGCGTACACCCCGGTCGTGTTGGCCACGCCGTCGGCTGCCTGGATCAGCGTGGCCAGGAGCAGCTGTTTGCGAGGTCCGTCGATCAGGCCTTCCGCGTGCCACGCCTCGATCCGGTCGCGAATGGCATCGATCGCGGCGCCGTTCTCCGGGGTGTAATACATGCGACCGTGCTTCCGACCGTCCGCCCCTCCCGGAGTGTAATGCTCCGTGATGAAACCTGCCCTGGGGGACGAAGCTCCGAGCACCCTGAGGACCGCAGAGTAACTGACGGAGCGGCGAGAGCCGCTTCCGTCCACCAGTGCGCCCGGATACGAGGGGGTCCGGTCCAGCTCCACGCGCGCGACCTGGTAGGCGTACGAGACGGCCAGGAGATCGCCGCAATGGACGCGCCATCCGGCCGTCTTGAGTGCGCGACCGACGCTCGCGGTGCCGGCGAACGGATCGCAGGCCACCCCCGGCGACAGGCCGAGCTCACCCAGCGTCCCCAGGAGGAACGGGACCAGCTTCGTCTTGTTTCCGATATAGCGCACGCGTTCCTCGCGAGACCTTACGGGTTGCTGAAGACCCATGCGCGCGACGGCCCGGGGTTTGTCAGCCACCTGCTGAGGCCGAGCGCAGCGATCCGGCACGGGAATGATACGCCGGCCGTGATGGGTACAGCGAGTCCGGCACCGTGCCGCGAAGCCGACCGATGTCGGTCCTGTACCGGGGAGGGACGTGTGCCGTACCTTACACAGATTGCTGAAGACCACCCGGGGTTCTTCAGCGACCTGCTCTCGGCCGGATTTCTGGTGCGCGGAGGATCCGTGAGCCTGCTCGAGACTCTGTACAACGTGGCCGTCAACGCGCTCCGTCCGCTGCTCCCTGCATTCAGCGCTGCGTCGCCGAAAGTGTCGGCGGCCGTCGAGGGACGCCGCGCCGCCGCGGGCGAAATCGCTCGCTGGGCGGAGCGGGAGCGGGATCCGTTCCGCCCCCTTCTGTGGCTGCACGGTGCCTCGGCTGGTGAGCTCGCGGGCGCGATTCCCATCGTCGCCCGGGTCAGGGAAGAGCGACCGGAATTGCAGCTTATTGTGACTTATTCCTCTCCCTCCGCCGAAAGCGTCCTGGACGAGATCGATGCCGATCATGCCGGGTACCCACCTCTCGAGACGATGGCGGATTGTCGGGAGGCCATCGGGCAGTCGCGTCCCGACGCCCTCGTCTTCGCTAAACTCGACGCCTGGCCAGCGCTCACACGCGCGGCTACCGAGGCGGGAGTCTCACTCGGCATGATCAACGCGACGGTACGGCCGACGAGTACCCGACTACGCGGACCGGGACGACAACTCCTGGCGCCGAGCTACGGCCGACTCGATGGAGTGGGAGCGGTGTCGGACGGCGCGATGGAGCGACTCGAAATGCTGGGGACGCGTCGGGATGTAATCCAGGTCACGGGCGACGCCGCGTTCGAGCGCGCGCTCGAGAGGGTGGATCGTGTGCGCGAGGCCGTTTCGGTAGGTGGACGCAGGTTGCCCGCCCGTGAGGACGGCTGGGTGCGGCTGTGTGCCGGATCCACATGGCCCGAGGATGAGCGGGTCTTGATCGAGGCGGCGGCGGTCCTGTCGGGCTCGAGCAATGGGAGCAACAGCCGGGGTCCGGAGCTCGACCTGATCCTTGTGCCGCACGAGCCCGACGATGCGGCCGTGAAGCGCATTCAGAGAATGTGCCTCGAGCACCTTGGATCCGAGCCGCGTCTGTGGTCCGACCTTCCGGCCGATGGGCAAGGCGGATCGAAGGCTCGCTCTCCGCTGATCGTGGACGCTGTTGGCTTCCTTGCGGAGCTGTATCTGGAGTGCGACATGGCGTGGGTGGGTGGAGGAATCGGAGGAGAGGGCCTGCATTCCGTGGTCGAGCCGGCGGCTGCTGGTCTCCCGGTGCTGTTCGGGCCGGTCCACGACCGCTGGGAAGCGCGGCAGATGGTCGAGAAGGGCATTGCACTCGAAGCTCCCCCCGCCGAAGTGGCGGGCGCCATCGACTCGTTGCTACGCGACCCGGAGCGTCGAGTCCGAATGGGAGAATCCGCCCGTCTCTACGTGGAGAGTGGCCGCGGCGCCACGGAGGCCTCGGTCCGGCTGGTCCTGGATCTGCTCGCCGAGGGTGGGCAGAAGTAACTCAGTGAGGGTGCGAGTACTTCAGTCGTCGCTCGCCAGGACCGGCTTCGGTCCCAACGCATACCAGAATAGCAGGCCGATAATCGGGCACAGAACGATGATCGCGCTCCACAAGAGCCCTACGCGTGGAGCGGGACGGGCCCGGATGATCAGGCCGACGGCCCACGCGTCGAGGACGGCGAGCAGGGCAGCCAGCACCCAGCGCGAATCAAGCCCGATAACGAATTCCAGAAACTCTGTCATGTGACGCTCGGCGAGCCAGCGAACTGAAGCCGATGCAGCCGGGCGTAGAGTCCGTCCAGCTCCAGCAGCTCCGCGTGCGTTCCGGTTTCCCGAATCTCTCCGTGGTGCATTACGAGTATGCGATCGGCGTTGCGGATCGTCGAGAGGCGGTGTGCGATCACCAGGCTCGTGCGCCCCTGCATCAACTCGTCCAGGGCTCGCTCGATCTGCGCTTCAATCTCAGAGTCCACGGCGCTCGTGGCTTCGTCGAGGATCAGCAGATCCGGGTCGCCGGCCAGGGCGCGCGCGAAGCTGAGAAGCTGCCGCTCCCCGGCGCTCAGATTGCTGCCCCGCTCGCCAAGACGCTGTTCATATCCGGCTGACAGGCGATCGACATATGGCGCCACGCCGACCCTGTCCGCGGCCTCGTACACGCGGTCCTCGCTTACCTCCGACCGGCCGAGATCGATGTTCCAGAGCACAGTGTCGGAAAACAGATACACGTCCTGAAGGACGAGGCCGATGCGTTGTCGCACGGCCGATGCGGGAACCGTCGAAATGTCCGTGCCGTCCAGGAGAATGGTCCCGCGCTGCGGACGGTAGAAGCGCATCAGCAGGTTGATGAGAGTAGACTTTCCCGCTCCGGTGGCGCCGACGATCGCGATACGCTGTCCGGGTTCCACGGTGAAGGTCACGTCCTTCAGCACCCACTCGGTTTCGCCGGCGTCCCCTTCGTCCTCGTCGTCCTTGCCCGATTCCAGCTCGCCGTAATGGAACCACACGTGACGGAATTCGATTCGCCCGCCCCGCGTCGGGACGACCGGTACCCCGGCATCGGCACCGGATTCCGAGTCGACTTCCGGGAGGCCGGAGTCCCCAACCGAAGGCTCGGACTCGACCGGGTGAGGCTGCCGGTCCAGCAGCTTGAACACCCTTTCCGAGCTCGCCATGGCGCTCTGCAGGATGTTGTATTTCTCGGACAGGTCCTGAATCGGGCGGAAGAATCGCCTGGCGTACTGCAGGAACGCGGCGATCGTGCCGACGGTGATCGCTCCGCGCAGAGACTCCGAGCCCCCGTACCAGATGATCAGGGCCATGGCGACAGCCGCCAGGATCTCAACCGTTGGGAAGAACAGGGCGTAGTAGGTGATCGACTTCAGATGCGCGGACAGGTGATCACGGTTGATGTCGTCGAAGCGCTCCAACGTCTGCCCTTCCTGGCGGAACAGCTGGATCACGCTCATTCCGGTGATACGCTCCTGGAGATATGCGTTGATGCGGGCGAGAAGCAGGCGAATGTCCCTGTAGGCGCGACGTACCCGTGTGCGGAAAAGCCACGCGGACGCGAAGACGAGGGGGAGGACAGTGAAAGTCACCAGGGCGAGGCGCCAGTCGAGGATGAGCATCGCCGTTACAATGGCGCCGATCGTGAACACGTCGCCGAAGATCGTCACCACGCCCGATGTGAACATTTCGTTCAGTGCCTCGACATCGCTCGTGACGCGGGTCATCAGCCGGCCCACCGGAGTGCGGTCGAAGAACGCCAGCTCCAGGCGCTGCATGTGGGAGAAGATCTGTCCCCTCAGGTCCTCCATGACGCGCTGTCCGATCCACGTCGTGAGGAGAGTCCGGGCGTACTCCAGCAGGGCGGCCAGAAGCAGCGATCCTACATAGACGGCCGCGAGGAGACCCAGGAACCGCAGGTCACCAGCCGGGAAGGCTCGGTCGATCGCCAGCTTGGTCAGCCACGGTCCGATCAGCGCGAGCCCCGATGCGGCGATGAGAATCCCGACCGCCGCGGCCACATGCCACCGGTACGGCTTGAGGTATGCGAGAAGGCGCCGCATCAGCCCGGCGTCGTATGCCTTGCCGAGTGCCTCCTCGTGGACGGGTCCTTCCGGGGATGTCTGCAGGGTCTGATCTCCAGTGCTCGGGCCAGGGCTCCCCGAAGATACCCGGAGCGCCGGTTGCGTTCCAGCCGAGCGTTTGACGCTCCGCCCGCCTCGGGTTCATCATCGCGGCATGCTGACCTCCATCAGTATCCGGGGCGCCCGGCAGAACAACCTGAAGGGAATCGACGTCGAGATCCCGCACCGGTCGATGACTGTCCTCACCGGACCGAGTGGTTCCGGGAAGTCGAGTCTCGCGTTCGACACGGTGTACGCTGAGGGTCAGCGCCGGTACGTGGAGTCCCTTTCGACCTACGCGAAACAGTTCCTCGAGCGCATGCCGAAGCCTTCCGTCGACTGGATCGACGGGATCGCACCGTCGGTGGCGATCGACCAGAGGAATACGGTGCAGAGCAGCCGGTCTACGGTCGGGACGGTGACCGATACGTACGACTACATGCGCCTCCTGTGGAGCCGTGTCGGACACACGGTATGTCCCGACTGTGGTGCACGAGTCCTGCCGGACACGGTGCAGTCGGCCACGGACGAGGTTCTCGCGCTCGGGTCGGGGACGCCCGTCTACGTCACGTTTCCCCAGGATCGCAGTCCCGGTCTGACGCCTGCGGCCGCCGTGGAGAACCTGAGGGCGCGTGGATACGTGCGGGTGATGGTGGATGGGACCGAGTACCACGTGGACGACCTGGATCCCGAGTCGAGCGATGCCATTCCGCTCGACGAAGCACACGAGACTCTGGTCGTGGTCGATCGCCTGTCCGTGACCCCTGACGTGCGGGAGCGTCTGTCCGATTCACTCGCCTCCGCCTTCGCCGAGGGCCAGGGGCACGCCGAGGTCCTCGTCGTCCAGCGCGGTGCGGGCCGCGAGACCGCCGTCGAGCGTCGACTTCCATTCACGGAGGCGTTTAGGTGCGGAGACTGCGGCAGGGGGTTTCCCGACCCGACGCCGATTCTCTTCAGCTTCAACCACCCCACGGGGGCGTGCCCCGAGTGCAACGGTTTCGGCGCCACGCTCGAGTACGCGATCGAGCTCATCGTGCCCGATCCGGAGCGGTCACTGGCGGACGGCGCCCTCGATCCGTGGACCAAGCCTCGTTACTACCGTGAGGCTGCGAACGTGCTGGAAGTGGCCGCGCGTCAGGGCGTGGATCCGAGTCTGCCGTGGAAGGAGCTGCCGGAAGAGATCCGCGACCTGCTGATGTACGGTGGGCCGGACTTCGTCGGCATGATCCCTTTCCTGCGCTCCCGGGAGCGCAAACGTTACAAGCAGTACATCCGGGTCTTCCTGAGACAGTATCAACTCCCGCGGACGTGCGGGCTGTGCGAGGGCGCCCGTCTCCGACCCGAGGCGTTGCACGTGCGTGTCGGAGGGTCCACGATCGCGGAGGTAGTTGCCCTCACGGTGGACGAGCTGTGGGAGTGGCTCGGGGAACTATCGCTGTCTCCCTTCGAGGCGGGCGTGGCCGAGACGCTTCTCCGCGAGCTGGCCGATCGGATCGAGTTCATGTCCGCCGTGGGTCTGGGTTACCTGTCCCTCGGTCGCCAGGCCCGCACGCTGTCAGGCGGAGAGATGCAGCGGATACGGCTCGCGCGGAGTCTCGGGAGTCGGCTGGTGGACACGCTGTACGTTCTCGACGAGCCGACGATCGGGCTGCATGCTCGCGATGTGGATCGGTTCCTCGGCGTCCTCGGAAGGCTGCGGGACCGAGGGAACACGGTCCTGGTGGTCGAGCACGAGACTGCCGTACTGCACAGGGCGGACCGGATCCTGGAGCTGGGGCCGGGCGCGGGCGAGCTCGGCGGCGAGCTTGTGTTCGAGGGGTCGTTCGAGCGCTTGCTCCAGGCGGAAACCGCTACAGGAAAGGCCCTGCGCGACAGGAGGCGGGCGGGGAAGCGATCCGCTCCATATCCGGCCGGCGGCTGGCTTCGCCTGGAAGGGGCGAGCCTGCACAACGTTCGGGACCTGGACGTGGCGTTTCCGCTCGGACGTCTGACGGTCGTCACCGGAGTGTCGGGCTCGGGAAAGTCGACGCTCGTCCGCGACATTCTCTATCGAGCGCTCGAGAGGCAGTTGCGCGGCGCCTCATCGGCGCGTCGGCATCTGGGCGAGGCCGCGGGCGAGTGGCGGACGCTGGTTGGGGCCGAGCTGCTCGAGGAAGCTGTACTGGTCGATCAGAGCCCGATCGGGCGCACTCCGCGTTCGAACCCGATCACGTACATCAAGGGGTACGGCGAGATTCGCCGCCTGTTCGCGGAATTGCCTGAATCCAGACAGCGAGGCCTGAGCGCCAGGCACTTCAGCTTCAACGTCGACGGTGGCCGCTGCGAGGCCTGCAAGGGTGCTGGCGAGGAGCTGGTGGAGATGGTCTTTCTTGCTGACGTGGCCATGCCGTGCGAGGTGTGCGAAGGTCGGCGCTTCAAGTCGGAGATTCTCGAGGTGAAGTACCGCGGGCGCAGCATCCTGGACGTACTGGAGCTGACGGTGGACGAGGCGATCCGGTTCTTCATCCGGCAGGACCG
>CAXMRU010000219.1:0-2027 GCA_964195715.1 Akkermansiaceae bacterium
CCCGCACGTCCTCGCGGGCGATCGACTCGTAGAACGCCGGGTCGGCGAACTTCCCGTCGATTGCCTCGACACGGCTCTCAGCCTCTTCAATCTGACCGGTGATCTCTTCGAGGCGCCGCGCCAGTTCTCGCCGAGCTCCCGCGCCGGCTTCCCCACCGGCTGCCGTCCCGCCCTTCTTTCGACGCCCGGTCCTCTCGCGCTTCTTCTCCCGGGCCTTCAACACCACGGTATCCACGTCCAGGTGGTCGTCCCCGCAGAAGTGTACGTAGTCCTCGTAGGTGCCCTGATAATCGCGGATCCCGTCCGCCGTGATCTCGACGATCCGGCTCGCGAGCTGCGACACGAACCATCGGTCATGAGAGACGAGGATGAGCGTGCCGTCGTAGTCCTGGAGTGCCTCGACGAGGGCTTCGATGGCCTCGAGGTCGAGGTGGTTCGTGGGCTCGTCCAGGACCAGGACGTTGGGTCGCTCGATCGCGATCTTGCAGAACACCAGCCGGGCGGCCTCCCCCCCGGACAGCGTGCCGAGCTTCTTCTTGCCGTCGTCGCCGGAGAACAGCACCCGGCCCATCTCCCCACGAACGAACCCGTACGTCTTTCCCGGACAGAAGCCCGCGATCCAGGCTTCAGCCGTGTGGTCTGCGTTCTCGAACTGCTCCTGGTGATCCTGGGCGAAGTAGCCGGGGTGCGTTTCATATCCCCACTTCACGGTTCCCGCGTCGGGCTCGAGCTCACCCATCACGATCTTGAGGAGGGTCGACTTCCCGATTCCGTTCGGTCCCATGATCGCCAGGCGGTCGCCGCGCGCTACGGTGAGGTCCACGCCGTGCAGCACCTCGTTACTGCCGAACGCTTTCCGGATTCCCTTGATGTCGAGCACCTCGCGCCCGCTGTGACGCCTCTCCTCGAACCGGAAGCCCGGGTAGCGGCGCGAGCTCGCGGGCAGCTCCTCGAGGCCCTCTGCCTTCTTCTCGATCAGCCGGAGTTTGCTCTGCGCCTGTCGCGCCTTGCTGGCCTTGGCGCGGAAGCGATCCACGAACTTCTGGTGGTGTGCGATCTCCCGTTCGCGGCTGGCGATCTCCTTCTCGCGCCGTTCGCGCTCCGCCTGCTTCGCCCCGATAAAGTCGTCGTATGTTCCCGGATACTGAGTGACCCTCTGGTAATCGACGTCCAGAATCTGGGTCGTGACGTTGTCCAGGAAACGGTGATCGTGTGAGATCACGACCACCGGTCCAACGAAGTCCCTGAGGAACTTCTCGAGCCAGCGGATCGACAGGATGTCCAGGTGATTCGTGGGCTCGTCGAGGAGCAGGACGTCGGGCGAGCCGGCGAGTGCCTGCGCCAGCAGCACGCGCAGCTTGAACCCCCCCGAGAGCGTCGACATGAGTTGGCGCTGCATCTCCGTCGGGAAGCCCAGACCTTCCAGGATCTCGGCCGCCCGGGCCTCTGCGGCGTACCCGTCGTGGTGCTGGATCGTCTCCTCAAGCTCCGAGAAACGCTCGGGGTCGAAATCCCCTTCCGTCTCCGCGAGCAGTGCCTCCTTCTCGACCATTGCGTGCCACAACACGGGGTTCCCCCTCATCGTGACCCCGAGGATCTCCTCGTTCTCGTAGATGAACTGGTCCTGGCGCAGTATGCCCAGCTTGAGGTTCTTCGGTATGGATACGGATCCCTCGGACATGTCTTCGTGTCCGCTGATGATATTGAGGAGGGTGGTCTTCCCCGACCCGTTCGCGCCCACGAGGCCGTAACGTTCCCCCCGGTTGAGCTCGAAGGAGACGTCCGTGAACAGCGGCTGGGCGCCGAACGATTTCGCGAGGCCTGAGACGGAGATCATGGCGGGACATTGTACAGGCAGGCTTCTGATCGCGCATGGTGTACCTTTCCCGACACATTCCGGACGAAACAATTCTGAGCAGGGAGATGTCCGTGCGTTCGGCGATCCTGGTTACAGGCGCGGGGGGAAAGACCGGTCGGGCACTCGTGCGACGATTTGCGGGAGAGGGCCTGGACGTCCGGGCCATGGT
>CAXMRU010000220.1:0-2065 GCA_964195715.1 Akkermansiaceae bacterium
GTCCGACCACGGGTTCACGTCATGGCGCCGGGCCGTGAACCTCAACACATGGCTGCTGGAGAACGGTTATCTGGCGGTGCGGGACGCGGCGCTGCGCGGCCAGGGCCTGTTCCTCTCGAACGTGGACTGGTCCCGCACACAGGCCTACGCACTGGGGTTCAGCGGCATCTATATCAACCTGAGCGGGCGAGAGCGCGTCGGGATCGTTCCGCGGGATCAGTACCGGCTCCTGCGAGATGAGATTGCCCGCCGCCTGTCGCGTCTGGTGGACCCGGCGACGGGGGAGAAGGCCGTAACCGAGGTGTTCATCCGTGACGATGCTTACGAAGACGCCGGTGCCCGGGAGCTGGGTCCGGACCTGGTGATCGGGTTTGCGAAGGGCATACGGGCCTCGGACCAGACGGCCGAGGGGCGTGTCAGCCGCGAAGTGTGGGAGGACAACACCGCCAAATGGAGCGGCGACCACATCATGCACCCGGACGCGGTGCCCGGCATCCTGTTCTCCACGCGGCCCCTCCGGCGGCCCGTCGTATCGCTTCGGGACCTGGCCAGGGCCATCGTCGCGGAGTTTGGAATCGAGACGTTTCCGGTCCCGGCTCCGGATGCGTCATCGGCCGATGGGGACCGGTGAACCAGGGAGGGATCATGTTCGGATCGAAGGTCAAGCTCGACCGGGACCTGCTCGCCCGGGTCAGGCGATACTCGGACATCGCGGGCTACAGCTCCGTGGACGAGTTCATCACGCACGCGCTCGAGAAGGAGCTCGCCCAACTCGAGGAGGCGGACTCGGAGGACGAGATCCGAAAGCGCCTGCAGGGGCTGGGATACATATCGTGAGACCGGTTCGGAGACCGGACGACCGCTCCGCGGCGAGGCTCGCATGCGCTGGCTGAACGCCGCGTTGGGCGGCCTCGTCTCGGCGGTCCTGTATCCGTTCCGCGGACTTCCGCCGATCGTCGGGCTGACATTCGTGGCCCTGCTGACCAGCATCGCGATCCTGCTCGTGTTCCGTGCCACTTCCGACCAGAAGGCGCTGCGACGAGTCAAGAACCGCATCACCGCCGGCATCCTCGAGATCCTGCTGTTTCGTGACGACTTGCGGACGATCTTCAGGGCCCAGTGGGACATCCTGCGGCACAGCCTCACGTACATGAGGCTCTCTCTCGTCCCTATGCTGTGGGTGATCGTCCCGATCGTCCTCCTGATGATCCAGCTTCAGTTTCACTACGGTTACCGGCCGCTGCAGCCAGGCGAAGAGGCGATCGTGAAGGCCACTCTCTCCGCTGACGGGTGGGCCGATGACGTTGAGTTGATCTTGAGCGCCGTCGGCCCGGTCGAGGTGGAGACCCCGCTACTGCTCCTCCCCGGGGAAGGGGAAGCGGATTGGCGTATCGGCGCTCGTGGAGAGGGCAAACACGAGCTGCACCTGAGCGTGGACGCACTCGACCTCGTGAAGACCGTCGCCGTCGGCCGGCAGGGCGGAGCCATATCGCCGCGGCGGCCTTCCGCCAGCCTCCTCGACCAACTGCTGTATCCGGTGGAAGCCCCCGTGCCTGGTGACGGACCCGTGGGCTCGATCGAGGTAGCATACGAGACCGCCACCGTCGGCCTCGCCGGCTGGGACACGCACTGGATGGTCGTCTTCTTCATACTGACGATCGTTTTCGCGTTCGCGCTCCAGAAACCGCTGCGCGTGACGATCTAAGGACCGCGCCACCGTAACGGGGCGTGCCAATTTTGTATTGATTCGTTACGTTATCCGGCGACGGCCAGGGCTCACCCAGAGAGGCAACTAGCTGTCCTAGGGTCACATAGACTCCAAGTTCGAGCCTGGCTCACACCTTGAATCTGCAGAGGCCATGAAGCGCTCGCTTCTCATCGTCGACGATGACCCGAGAGTGCGTACCTCACTCGTGTCCGCTCTGGCGGACGGCGACATGACGGTGCGCGCTGCCGAGGACGCGGAATCGGCCCTGGCCTCGTTGGGCGACGGACCCGTGGGGGTCGTCCTCAGCGACGTGAAGATGCCGGGCATGAGCGGGCTGGACCTGCTCAAGATGCTCAA
>CAXMRU010000221.1:0-6114 GCA_964195715.1 Akkermansiaceae bacterium
GCTCCCGTGCACCCGAAGCCCGAGCACGTCCCTCCCTCCGCGAGCGAGGTGGAGAGGAAGCCGGTGGTCCATCCGGCGCGCGACAGGGAGCTCGGCATAGCGGTCCTGCCGTTCGAACACGCGGCCGCGGATTCCGACCTCGCAGCGCTTGCGAGCGGCCTGAGTGAGGACATCGCCACGGGTCTGTCCCGTTTTTCGTACCTGTCCGTCACTGAGCCGGGCGCCGAAGACTCCTCAGCCGCGCTCAGAACGGACCCTGGCGATATGGCTCGCCGGCTTGGGGTCCGTTACCTGCTGATCGGTGCGGTGCGCCGCTCGGGCCAGGTCCTCCGCCTGAACGTACGTGTCGTAGACGCCATCGCCGGACAACACACGTGGGCCAAGCGGTACGATCGCGATCTGGGGGCCACCACCGTTTTCGACGTGCAGGACGACCTGACGGACCGGATCGTAGCCACGGTGGCGGACTCGTACGGAGTGCTGGTTCGCGCGATGGCCAGCGTCATCGAGGGGGTTGAAAGGGAGGGACTCGGCCCGTCCGATTGGGTGCTTCGACTGTTCGGGTATCGACAGCGGATCACCGCTGGCGAGAACGCAGAAGTCCGGGCGGGTCTCGAGGAAGCGGTCAGAGAGCATCCCCACAGTCCCGACCTGTGGGCCTGCCTGGCGCAGATCCACCTGGACGAACAGAGCTTCGGTTTCAATCCGGGACCGGACACGCTCGACAGGGCACTCGCGGCTGCTCGCCGTGCGGTTGACGCGGACCGCTCCAGCCAGCTCGGGTTCCAGATGCTGGCCCAGGCCCATTTCTTCAGCCGTGACCTCGCCGCATTCGCTCCGGCCGCAGAGCGGGCGATGGAACTCAACCCGCGGGACAGCAACACGATGGCGATCCTGGGATTGCTGATCGTTCACGCGCGTGAATTCGATCGCGGCGCGGCGATCACAGAACGGGCGATGGAACTCAACCCCCATCATGCGGGCTGGTATCACTTCGGGCCGCTATGGCGCGATTTTCACTCCGGGGAGTACGAGAAAGCACTGTCCCATGCCAATCAGATCAACATGCCGGAGTTATTCTGGCAGTACCTGGCCGTGGCGTCGATATGCGGACACCTGGGACGTGGAAGGGAAGCGGAGGTAGCGGTACGCGAGCTGCTTCGGGTCGATCCGGATTTCAGGAAACACGCACGGCAGAACATCGAGAGCTGGCACTTCGCGAGTGGCCTTCTGGAGCCGCTGCTCGAGGGCCTCCGGAACGCTGGACTGGACGTGGACGATCCGGTGCCTGCCGATTCGGTTACCCCGGATCGACAGAGTGATCCGACCGCGGCCGACGATGCTCCGGCAGTGCGGAGCGCGTCCGACTCCCGTTCCGGCCGGTCGGAAATGGCGATCGCGGTTCTTCCGATGCGTGGGGCGCCCGACGATGCGGAACTCGCTTCCATGGCGGAGGCCCTGACCGAGGATGTCAGCGCTGGACTCACGCGCTTCACTTACCTCGACGTGCTGAGCGGGGGTGACCAGAACGCGTACGACTCCGATCCGAGGCTCGTGGCTACCAACCTCGGGGCCCGCTACCTGCTGACGGGGCGAATTCGGCGAGCCGGTCCGACTGTGCGGGTCGGCGTCAAGCTGGTCGACGCGGTCTCCGGGACCCACCTGTGGGCGGAGTCGTACGATTCCAGCCTGGACGATTCCAGCCTGTTCGACGTCCAGGACGAGCTGACGGACCGCATCGTCGCCACGGTAGCCGACCAGCAGGGAGTCCTGATTCGCCAGATCATCGCTTCCGTCCGGGACAAGCCCATCGATCAACTTAGCGCGCTGGACGCCGTTTTTCTTATGTTCGACTACATGCAGATCATCACGCCGGAGCTACACCTTCGGGTGCGGGAGGCGCTGGAACGCGCGGTGGAAGTCGAGCCGAATTCCGCTGACGCATGGGCCTGCTTGTCGATCATGTACTGCGACGAGCACAAGCACGACTACAACGTGAGACCTGATTCGCTGGACCGGGCGCTCGAGGCCGGCCGGCGTGCGGCCGACATCGACAAGGCATGCCAGCATGCCTACTACGCGCTCGCCCAGGCCCACTTCTTCCGGCGTGATTTCGGCCGCTTCCGGAA
Organism: Akkermansiaceae bacterium; assembly: GCA_964195715.1. Lineage (GTDB taxonomy): Bacteria > Gemmatimonadota > Gemmatimonadetes > Palauibacterales > Palauibacteraceae > Benthicola. The sequence goes on from CAXMRU010000221.1 coordinate 2,130, forward strand.
CGCCGCCGACCGGGCCGTGCAGATCAACGGGCGAGATGGAAACACCGTTGCGTTCATGGGAATCCTGCGCAGCTATGCGGGGGACCTGGAGGAAGGCACGGCGCTGATTCGACGGGCGCTGGAGCTGAACCCGCATCACCCGGGCTGGTACCGGTTCGGGATCTTCTACCGGCACTTCGCCCGGGAGGAGTACGCTGAGGCGCTGGCCGCGGCCCAGGCGATGAACATGCCGGGCTACTATGCGACACACATGGCTATCGGCGCGGCCGCAGGCCTCCTGGGACGACCGGATGTAGCCAGGGACGCGGTCCGCGAACTTCTCGTCGTCTACCCGGAGTTCGCCGATCGGGGCCGCGCCGAAATGGCGAAATGGGTTCCCGACCGGTCCGTGCTGGACCGCTATTTCCTGGGCCTCCGTGAGGGTGGGCTCGAAGTCGCGGACGCCTGATTAGCGAGTAAGGGCCTGCTGGCCGGCAAGCTCGAACACATACGCCTGAAGCCCTTCCAGGGTCGCCAGCGGTGAGAGGGCCTCGAGCCGGCCGGTCTCTCCGATCTCCAACTCGGTCGCAGCCCCTTCTCCCAGCAGCGTGTCCAGAGTGTACAGTCCGGGCGGCAGCACCGACGCGTCGGACGAGAGGGCGACGCCTTCGAGCGGTTCGGTCCCGAGGTTGGCGACGACCAGCGCCGTCTCGTCTCCGTGCTGCCGCAGGTAGGCCACTGCCGCCCGTGGGCCCGCGTCGAGCGGAATCAATTCGCCCTTCGAGCCCAGCGCCGGGTGCGCCGCGCGCAGGTGAACCAGCTTCCGGTACAGGTTCAGCAGGGAACCCGGATCGCCCTCCTGCGCCTCGACGTTCGCGACGAGTGAGTCGGCATGCAGCGGTTCCCAGGGTAGTCCCGTCGTGAAGCCGGCGGCCGGCCCCAGTTCCCAGTGCATGGGCGATCGGGTACGCGGATCCGGCTTGCCGCCGGTCATGCCGATCTCCTCGCCGTAGTAGACGAATGGGATTCCCGGGAGTGTAAGGAGCAGTGTCGCGGCCAGCTTTGCGCGATCGACGTCCCCGTCGAGAGCGGTCACCGTGCGCTCCTGGTCGTGGTTACGCAGGAACGGGGCATAGCGGTCGTTCGGTACGGCCTCCTGCAGCTCGAGCACGGCGGCGAGGAGTCCTTCGGACGATCCGGATCGCACCGAATTGAGGATCGCGTCTGACACTCCGAAGGCGAAGTAGGAGTCGAGTTGGTCCGGATAGTACGCAAGCAGCGCCTCGTTATCGTCGAATACCTCGCCGACGGTAAAGGCGTCCGGGTCCACCTCTCGAATGTGCGCCCCGTATTCCCGGAGCATGTCGTGCGTCCGCGGCACATTCGTCGAGCGCCCTTCGCCGTCTTCCATGAGGTGGCGCACGGCATCGAGCCGGAAGCCGTCGACTCCCATTTCCTCGAGCCAGAACGTGGCGGCGCGCTTCATCTCTTCGCGGACTGCGGACGTTTCCCAGTTCAGGTCCGGCATGCGAGACGAGAAGAACCCGTAATAGTACTCGTCGCGAGTCGGCGCCCGGTGCCAGTTGTTGTCCCCATACTCGTTGTCCGGCCCCGGTTCGGGGGACCACCGAAACCAGTCCCGATAGGCGGAATGTCGGTGCACCAGGGCGTCCCTGAATAACGGGTGCTCGCTGGACATATGGTTGAGCACCATGTCGACCAGAACGTGGATTCCCCTCCGGTGCGCTTCCTCAACCATTCGCTTGAAGTCGTCGTCGGTGCCGTAACGAGGGTCGATACGGTAGTAGTCGGTGACGTCGTAGCCGTGATAGCTGGCCGAGGCGGCGAGGGGCAGGAGCCAGATGCACGTGGCGCCCAGGTCGCTCTCGGTGTCGGGATCGCCGTCGTTGACGTAATCCAGCTTCTGGATCAGGCCTTCGATGTCGCCCACTCCGTCGCCGTCGCTGTCCTGGAACGAGCGCACGAAGATTTCGTAGCAGACGCCACTCTCGCGCCAGTCGGCGGTCGGCGTTTCTGCCTCTTGAACCGGGGACGTGCAAGCCAGGAAGGCAGCTTCCACAACGCACAGCAACGTGACCGCAAGACGATTCGTCATAGATCGTTACACTACTAGATATAATGTGACTACTAAGGTATGGACGCGGGATTCGTCCTCAAGGCTTCCGGCTCCCGCCAGTCAGTGTTCTGGCCGAACAGGAACGTCATCGGATCATCCAGCCGGGCGCGCCAGGAGGACTCGTTGTGGTCGGCTCCCTCGAACTCCCGGATCACGAAGTCCTCACCCTCGACAAGGCCCTGCTCAAGCAGCCACGCGCGCACGGCCTCGTGCGTGGGTCCGTACTCGCCGTCGAGCCCCTCGCTGCCGTAATCGAACCAGTACCGCACGCCCTCCGGCACGGTCAGCCCCGCTTCGATGTCGCGGACGATGTACGGAGTCTCGTCCGGAGTCTCCCCGACGCCGAGTCCGAGCACCTCTCCCCACTGCGCTTCGGACAGCGGGAAGTGGGTCGACACGCAGCCGCAGGAGCCGAACACGTCCGGGTGGTTCGTGACGAGGTAGAACGACAGGAGCCCTCCCATGGAGGATCCCATGACGGCCGTGTATTCGCGGCCCGTCGCGGTGCGGAACTCCGCGTTTACGCGCGGCATCAGCTCCTCGATGAGGAACCGCGCGTAATCGGGCGCGCCGTGCCACGGCGAGTACTCCGGCCCCCGCTCGTCCGTGCTCCAGGCACCGACGACAATCACCGGCGGGATGACGCCCGTCTCCATGAGCCGGACGATCGACTCGTCGACGCCCCAGTCCACACCTGTGTTCGCGATGCGGGGATCGAACAGGTTCTGGCCGTCAGTCATGTACAGGACGGGGTAACGAGCGGACCCATCGGGATCGTATCCCGGCGGCAGCCACACCTCGACGTGACGTGTCGGGCCGAGGAATTCGGACTCGACGTCCTTCCAATAAATGAGCTGGCCCTTGACGCCCGAGCCTTCCACGTCCTCGAGCCACCGATCCAGGTTCTTAAACGCCGCGATCTCGTGCGACGCCTCGACGTTGCCTTCGACGACAAGCACGTAGTTCCCCGGGACCAGGCCGTCCTCGCCAAGCGCCTCGTTGGCCCAGGAGCCGAGGGTGAACTTGTACTCGACGCTCGCGCCCTGTGGGGCGTGCAGCTGGGCGTACCGCTCGCGGCCCTCACCCGTCATGGCCAGCCCGTCCGGTTCCCATGGTCCAAGCTCGGGAAGGTTTCCGGAGAGGTAGACCGTGCCGGTGCCTGCCGGGACCTGGGCGCGGATGGTCACGGTGCAACATTCGGCGTCCGACTCCTGGTCGGGCGGTTGCTCCCCGGCGCAGGATGCGAGGGCGAGAAGGGCGGCGAGAGCGAGTGCAGATCGCATGGCGAACACTCCGTGAAACGGGCGACAATGTAAACCCTAAACATAATTCGTAGCGTCCCGGTGGAAAACCTCACGGCGGCGTGGCTCTGTGGCTCGCGCGGCTCGCGCGGCTCGAAGTTCGCATCGTAGGTTGCCGATGCCTCGGACCCCCATCTTGAGGAGCATGATGACAGCTTCGCGCACCGGACTGGCAGTCGGCGTGGATCTCGGAGGGACGAAGATCCAGGCGGCAGTTATCGACGTGGCGGTCGCCGATCCGGGCGGCCGGGTGGTCGCCTCACACCGTCAGGATACAGACGTCGAGGGCGGACCCGCGAAGGCAGTGGACGACATCGTGCACTGCATCCGTGCCTGCGTGGCTGACCTCTCGGAGATCCGCACGGTCGGTGTAGGGGTGGCCGGTCAGGTCGACGCCGCGGCCGGTCTGGTACGCTCCGCCCCCAACCTGAAGTGGACGGACTTCCCGCTTGGACAGCGGCTGGAGCAGGCTCTCGGGGTCCCGGTGGTGGTCGAGAACGACGTGCGTGCCATTACGTGGGGCGTGTGGCGGCACGGCGCCGGACGCGGAATCGACGACCTGATCGTC
>CAXMRU010000222.1:0-2377 GCA_964195715.1 Akkermansiaceae bacterium
GTCCACCAGGTTCGTGAGGATTTCTCGCGAGAGGACATCGAATTCGGGGGTACCGAGCTCGGGGACTTCTTCTCCCTGGGCCCCCATCTGGATGACAGTTTCGATGATTTCGCTGTACAGGATGGCCGTGTCGCCTACGACTGCCACGATTCGGTCCACGGTCTCGATGGAGTCCGGGGCGACACCTTCCGGCGGTCGGTTCACGCGCTCTCCGCCCGCGGGCTCCTGCGTCACGCCCGTGACAGGGATGCTGAGAGAGAGGCAAACCACAGCCGACAGGACCGCCGCGGCCCTACCGGCTTCCTTCCCGACCGTTGTGGACCTGGCTAGTCCTCCGCCTCGTCCGGCTCCGTTCATCCGACCTCCACGGCCTCCTCGCCGGCTTCGTGGGGAGCTTGAATGTCGGGCTCCCGCGTATCCGGCCCGGCCGCGCGCAGTTCGACTGCCCGCCTCGCGGCATTCGCGACACCGGCCTCATCTACACGCACCGGAAGCTGCGGATCCAGCACTACACGGAATGCCCCAAGCCACGAAACGGCATGGGACCGGTGCATCACGCTCAGCAGGAAAGAGTAGGCCTGGGCGTCGGTGTCGAACTGTCGGTTGGCAGCCAGCTTGTGCGACAGGCCCATTTGAAACGCGAGGCGGCCCAACTGGTCGGCCAGGGTTCCCGCGATCTGCTCGCGATCCTGGGCGTTCGCCGTAACACCCGACACGGCTGCGGCCGCGATCAGGATCTCATCGCGGGCCAGCTGCATCAGGTAGTCATGCACCGCTTCCTCGGAGGCCTCGGCGAACATCTTCCGCATGTCTTCCCGCACCAGGAAGAGGCGCCGCAGCTCGTCCACTGACAGGTCGCCTCCGTCCCATGTCACGAGCCGAATTCCGTTCGGTATCCTGCCGGCGGCAAGATCAGGATCGCGCGCGACCTGAAAGGCCAGGTCGGTCGCCCCCTGCATGACGGTGCGTCTCGCACCTTGAATCGTGGTTTCCAGGGATTCCCTCGTGCGCTGCTCCTGGCGGTCCTCGAGCATCAGCTGGTACAGCAGCACGCGAGACGTCTCGAAGTCCGGCTCCCGTCTCGCTTCGATCCGGTAGATCAGGAACTCGTCCGCGGCCACGATCACAGGGCTGACCTCACCCGGCTGTAGTTGGAACACAACGGAGTCCGCGGCAGGCGGGAAGTCAGGGTGTCCCTGATACGCGAGGATCCGGCCTCTCGCTTGAGCCGGCTCGCTGCTTCTCTCTCGGGCTACGCTCACGAAGTCGGCGCCGCCCACCAAGCGCTCGCGGACCGCACGAGCTTCGGCGTAGAGGCTGTCTCGCACGGAGTCCTCGGCGTCGTCGGGCACGGAGAGGACCACCCGCCGGATATCCAGGCGCGTGTATGGTTGCTGGGCCTCGGAGTACTCGCGCAACTCCTCCTCGGAGGGCTCGATCCCGGCCAACACCACGCTGTCGCGGTAACGGATGACAGCGACCTGTGCCAGATACCGACCGTCCTCCATGAGCCGCGTGTAGTCCAGGGAGCGGGTGGTGTCGGGGTCCTGGTACAGGGCGGAGAGTATTATGTAGTCGGCCCACAGCCGTGCGAATTCCCGGGCCCAGTACGGAGTAAGCGCTGAATCGGGCATCGGAGATTCGGCCATGAGCTGGCCGAGATCCTCCCAGCGAAGGGTGTGCCCCGCTGCCGTGGCCGCGGGCCCCGCGTGACCCGTCAATGCGTCGTCGAAGGCCCCGCACGCTCCGACCAATCCGGACAGACAGAGCGTCGCGACCACGAGAGTTCTATTCATTCGCTGCCCGATGGTTCTGGTTTTCTGGTTGCAACCGGGATCATTCTCCTCGTCCCGCCGGGACGGATTCGAGCAACTCCAGCGCCCCGATCAACGTCGGAAGCAGAGGCTCTACCCCGGCGCGGACAAGCCATAATGATAACGGCTGTGTGCGCCGGACTTCAACCGCGATCTGCCGGTCCGTGAACGCGTCGCGCAGCAAGGCGAGTCGCGGGACCGAATCGGCGCGGAAGTTCATGCGCGCGTCGCTGTCGGAAAGTCGCAACCACTCCACTCCGAGCCGGGTTCCGAGCAGGCGCAGCCTTACCGACGCGAGGAGGCGGCCGGCCGCCGGCGGAATGGGCCCGAAGCGGTCTCGCAGCTCCTCTTCGACGGCGTCCAGAGTCGCCGTGTCGTTCAGGCGGGAGATCGTCCGGTACAAGTGCATCTTCTGGTCGGCGCCCGCGATGTAGTCGTCGGGCAGGTAGGCCTCACCTTCCAAGTTCACTTGCGTGGCCGGGGCCGTTCCGTCCTCCTCTTCTCCCTTGAGCGTGCGCACGCAACGCTCGAGCAGTCGCTGATACGTGTCGAACCCCACTGCC
>CAXMRU010000223.1:0-1920 GCA_964195715.1 Akkermansiaceae bacterium
ACCCGAAACCGAGGATGTCTGAATGTCCCTCCCAAACGCCCGAGCTCTCCTGGCTGCCGCAGCCCTGGTCACCGTCGCAGCGTGCGCTCCGGCAGACGACGCATCGCTGACCGAATCCGAGGTGCAGTCGATCGCCAAAGAAGCCTGGGTTTACGGGTTCCCGATGGTCGTGAACTACAAGACCCTGAACATGTACTCCGTGAACGAGCAGTCGCCCGAGTACAAAGGGCCGCTCAACTATCTCTCGTGCGAGGCGAGGCTGTTCACGCCAGACGACAAGGCCGTCGTCACGCCGAACGCCGACACGCCGTACTGCATGTTCTGGGGCGACCTGAGAGCCGAGCCGCTCGTCCTGACAGTTCCCGAGATGGAAGCCGACCGGTTCTACGAGTTCCAGTTCATTGACCTGTACACGCACAACTTCGCCTACGTGAGCACGGTCGCGACGGGAAACGTGGCGGGGAGCTACCTCATCGCGGGCCCGGGGTGGGAAGGTGCCACGCCCGATGGCATGGACGCGGTGATCTCCTCCGAGACCCCCCTGTTCTTCGTGATCGTCCGGACTCAGCTGTTCGGCCTGGACGACCTGGGCCGAGTCGAAGAGATCCAGGACGGCTACTCGTTCCAGTCGCTGAGCGCGTTCCTGGGCACGGAGGCGCCACCAGCCGCCCCGGCCATCGAATTCCCGGAGTGGATCGAGGGCTCGCAGTTCGACGCCCGCGCTCTCGACTACATCGACTTCATGCTGAGCCTCGTCGAGCCCGTTCCCGAGGAGCAGGCGCTGTTCGAGAGGTTCGCGAAGATCGACCTGGGCACAGACGGGACTTTCAACCTCGACTCTTTTTCGCCTGAAGTCGCTGCGGCGATGGAGGAGGGAGTAAAGGAAGGCTTCGCTGAGCTGGAAGCGTTCATCGCGGCAGAGAGCGCCGACCCGCGCTTGAGCGGGAAGATCGTCGGAACGAGAGCATTCCTGGAGGAGAGTGCTCGGGAGAACTTCGGTACAACCGACCATTACATGCTCCGCACGGCCGCGGCCCACGTCGGGCTGTACGGTAACTCGGCGGTCGAGGCCATGTATCCGGTTTACTTCGTCGATTCGGCTGGACAACCGCTGAGCGCGGCCGAGAACGCATACACAGTCACGTTCGCCGAAGGAGACCTGCCGCCGGTCGACGCCTTCTGGTCGCTGACGATGTACGACGGCGCCACGCAGCTGTTCATCGAGAACCCTCTCGACCGATACCTGCTCAACTCGACCATGATGGAGCAATTCCGGTTCGAGGACGACGGATCCCTCGTTTTGCATGTGCAGAAGGACACTCCAGGCCCCGACCGCGAGTCCAACTGGCTGCCGGCGCCCGACGGCCCGTTCTACATGGTCCTGCGTCTGTACGGGCCCGAGCAGACGGCCCTCGAAGGAGCGTGGGTGCCGCCACCGGCCGTGAAAGTCGAGGGAAACTGAATACGCATCAGCACCTGTTCCAGGCGCCGCAACGAGTGACCACGAAGGAGGTCTGGATGCTTCTCAGAGTGACGGTGCTGGCTTTCATGCTGCTGTTCGGGAGCAGTGCTGCGAGCATGGCCCAGGATTCCGGATCCACCCAGAAGGATCTCGCCCAGACGGCGTCGAATCCGATCGCAAACCTGATCAGTCTCCCGGTTCAGAACAACACCGATTTCGGGATCGGTCCGTTCGACCGTTCCGTAAACGTGCTCAACATTCAACCCGTAATCCCGCTCATGAACGGGAAGATCATCACGCGCACCATCTTCCCGTTCGTATGGCTGCCCGACGTCACGTCTGAAAGCGGGAGCTTCTCGTCGGGCCTGTCCGACATCCTCTTCACGGCCTTCTACGTGCCCTCGAGCGGCTCCACGATGTGGGGGCTCGGTCCGGTGTTCGAGTTTCCGTCCGGAGGG
>CAXMRU010000224.1:0-83385 GCA_964195715.1 Akkermansiaceae bacterium
ACCAGACGCTTGGCTCCGACGGCCGCCGTGACCTCGACTGAGCCCCTCACCTCCACGTCGCCCGTCTCGAAGTCGTACTCACCTTCCCGGCCCGTCAGAACGCCTTGTTCGGTGCCCGTCTCCCCAAAGAACGTGAGGACCAGATCGCGCAACTCGAGCCGACCTTCCTCTTGGAAGCTGAAGGCGGTGTCCGCCACGAGCACCCCGCGTCGCACCCCGTCGCGCGTAAGGTTCATCTCCACGCCAACCAGCACCTGATCGGCCTCCCGACCCAGAAGGGTCTCCGAAGCAAGTTCCCGTTCGCTTTCCTCACGGCATCCGGTCAGAACCGGCGCGGCCAGGAGTAGAAGCGCCAGGACGACGGACGGCTGCCCCCTCACGCCAGCCTCGCCTTCAGCAGATCATGCAGGTGGAGCATGCCCAGCAAGTGGTGTTCCGGGTCGACCACGGGCATGGCCATGATGCCGTGCTCCTGCATGCGCGCCAGCGCGTCGGTCGCCATCGCCTCCGGCTCGATCGTCTTTGGACTGGTATTCATGACCCTATCCACGAGATGACCCAGGAAATCGGGATGGGCGTCGGCGTACCGGGTGAGATCCCCGGCCGTGATGACGCCCACCACGCGTAGGTCGGCGTTCACGATTGGAACGGTACCCTGTCTGTGCGCGATCTCGTGCATCGCAGCCGCCAGATCGTGATCGGGCTCCAGGCGCGGCACCCTGTCCTCATCCGTGATCATGACGTCACGCACTGTCCAGGTCAGGCGACGTCCCAGGTCGCCGCCCGGGTGCAACCGCGCAAAGTCTTCGGGCCCGAACCCACGGAACTCGGACAGAGCCATGGCGAGAGCATCTCCCATCGCCAGAGTGGCGGTGGTGCTCGCGGTGGGCGCAAGGTCGTGTGGGCACGCCTCAATCTCGACACTGACATCGAGCACGAGGTCCGCACGACAGGCCAGGCTCGAACCGGATTCGGATGTCAGAGCGAGGACTGAAATCCCCAATCTGCCGATTACCGGCATCAGGCTCTCGAGCTCTTCGGATTCACCGCTCTTGGAAATGGCCAGGACGAGGTCTCCAGCAACGAGCACCCCCACATCTCCGTGGGCTGCTTCGACGGGATGGAGGAAGATGGCCGGCGTACCGGTGGACGAGAATGTGGATGCGAGCTTCCGGGCCACGTTCCCTGATTTTCCGATCCCCGTAACGACGACGCGGCCACTGATGGAGTCGATCAGGCGAACCGCCTCGGCGAACGTAGCGTCCAGGCGCTCCGCGAGTGAAGCCACGCTCTCACTCTCGATGCGAAGCACCTCCCTCCCCCGATCGATGATCCGCGAATCAGCGTCCAGGCCGGTGGTTTTGTCAGTCACGCGTCTCCGCCCTCCAATGCTCGACGCACTCCGCTACGTACTCCTCCACCAGGGCGCTCCATTCGCCTCTCGCCGCCAGCAGGGCCTCGATGAACTCGCGCACCGCTCCGTCGCCTCCTGTCTGCTTCCCGATCCATGCCGCAGCCTCCTTGACCTCGGATACGGCGTTTGCCACTGCAGCAGGTAGGCCTACCTCCCGGAGAACCGGAAGATCCGCAAGATCGTCGCCGAGGAAAGCCGCCTCGAGCCACGAGACACCCGCCCGCTGAAGCACACCCTCAACAGCCTCGAGCTTCCCAAACGCTGTCACCTGATGCACCTCCTCGATCCCCAGCTCTTCGGCACGTCGCTTCACTGATCCGGAGAGCTTGCCGGATACGATCGCGATACCCAGGCCGGCTCGTCGGAGCATGTGGATTGCCAACCCGTCGTGCACGTGGAAGCGCCGGCCCTCCAATTCGCCGACCACTCCTTCGCTCACGTAGAGTCCCCCATCCGTCAACACGCCGTCCGCGTCAAGCAGAACCAGGCGTATCCTCCGGGCAACCTCCGCGGGGATGTCCATCATTCGGCAGCTCGAGATGCGCGTGGCTGTGCCTCGCGAATAGCCAACAGGCTCTCGATCAGGGGCTCCAGTTCGTCAAGGGGCAGCATGTTGGCGCCGTCCGACGGCGCTTGAGCCGGATCGGGATGCGTCTCAACGAAGACTCCGTCGGCTCCGGCGGCGACGGCGGCGCGGGCCAGGATCCCGATCATCTCGGGCTCGCCGCCGCTCGCGGCGCCACCCGCAGCGCCACCCGGAATCTGGACCGAGTGCGTGGCGTCAAAAAGGACCGGGCACCCGCAGAGATCTCTCATGATGCTGAAGCTGCGCATGTCCACGATCCAGCGCCCATAGCCGAACGCCGTGCCTCGCTCGGTCACGGCCACACCGCCCGCTCCCGCCCTGCGTACCTTCTCCACCGGGTGAAGCATGTCCTCCGGAGCCAGCCACTGCCCCTTCTTCACGTTCACGGGCAGACCCGTGCGACCCGCGGCCGTGAGGAGATCGGTCTGCCTGCAGAGGAACGCCGGGATCTGGAGGGCGTCGACTCCGTCCGCGAGGACGGATGCCTGGGCCGCCTCATGGATGTCCGTCAACACGGGCAGTCCGGTCTCGTCGCGTACGGCACGAAGCCGCTCGAGACCCAGCACCAGCCCCGGGCCCCTCGGGGACGAAACGCTGGTCCGGTTCGCCTTGTCGAACGAGGCCTTGAAGACTGCCGATATGCCCAGACGCTCCGCGACCTCACGAACCCGTTTCGCCACCGCCACGTTCAGGTCATCTCCCTCGAGCAGGCACGGCCCCGCGATCAGGAGGAAACCGTCGTCCGCATCAAGAATGCTCATTGCCTCCCCGCCGTCTCCCAGTGCACCCCGTTACTGACAGGGTCAGGCTCTCCCGCGACGCGAGCATCTCGGTGCACCCGAGCTGCGGCTATGAGGGCAGCGAACAGCGGATGGGCGCGCGTCGGTCGAGACTTCAGCTCCGGGTGGAACTGCGTGGCGACGAAGAAAAGGTGGTCGGGAAGCTCGATGATCTCCACGAGACCACCGTCCGGGGATAGTCCGCTGAATCGCATCCCGGCCTCGAAAAAGGCTTCGCGATACTCGTTATTGACCTCGTAGCGGTGGCGGTGCCGCTCCGAGATCTCGGACTCGCCATAGATTTCCCGGACCCGGCTTCCGTCTACGAGGTGGGCCGGATAGGCGCCGAGGCGCATCGTTCCGCCCTTCATCGTGACCTTCAGCTGGGAATCGAGAAGCGAGATTACGGGATGCGGCGTGTCCGGCTGGAACTCCGACGAATCGGCCCCTTCCAGACCACACATGTTCCTCGCGACCTCGATGATCGCGCACTGCAACCCGAGACAGATACCCAGGAACGGCACGCCCTCCTCACGCAGGTACCGCACGGTATCCACCATGCCCTCCACACCTCGATGGCCGAAACCACCCGGTATCAGCAGTGCATCATACGGTTTCAGCACCTCCGTTCCCTGCTCATCGATCGCCTCGGACGAGAGCCAGTCGATCCTCACGCCCGTGTCATTCGAGATCCCTCCGTGGATCAAGGCCTCGTGAATGGACTTGTAGGAATCGATGAGCGACGTGTACTTCCCGACAACGGCCACCCGCACGTCGCCCGATCCGGGATGCTTGATCCGCTCGACCATCGACTCCCAGACCGTCAGGTCCGGCTCTGGAGTCTCCATGTCGAGGTGGTCCACGATCCGCTCATCCAGCAGCTGCTCTCTGAACCGCAGCGGAACTTCGTAGATGGTGTCCATGTCGCGACTCTCGATCACGTCATCAATATCCACGTTGCAGAACCGGGCCACCTTCCGCCGCACTTCCTCGGTGAGCGGCCATTCCGTCCGGCACACGAGGATGTCCGGCTGCAGTCCGATCTCCATGAGCTCGCGTACCGAGTGCTGTGTCGGCTTCGTCTTGAGCTCGCCCGCGGCCGCGATGTAGGGCACCAGCGTGAGGTGAATGAGCACGGTGTTCTTCCACCCAACGTCCTGCCGGAACTGTCGGATTGCTTCCAGGAAAGGCAGGGATTCAATGTCGCCTACGGTGCCACCGACTTCCGTGATCACCACGTCGTGCCCGGGAGACAGCTTCTGGATGTACGACTTGATCTCATCCGTGACGTGCGGAATTACCTGGACCGTCGCACCGAGAAAGTCGCCCCTGCGCTCCCTGGTGATGATGTTCTGGTAAATGCGGCCCGTGGTGACGTTGTTGGCCTGCGACAGGGACTCGTTGATGAACCGCTCGTAATGGCCCAGGTCGAGGTCCGTTTCCGCGCCATCATCCGTGACGTACACCTCGCCATGCTGGAACGGCGACATGGTGCCGGGATCGACGTTGATGTACGGGTCAAATTTCTGGATCGTGACAATCAGCCCGCGCTCGACGAGTAGTCGACCGATCGACGCCGCCGCGATCCCCTTGCCCAGGGAGGACACGACGCCTCCCGTTATGAAGATGTATTTCGTATCCGCCTCTCGCGTGTCACGCATGTGCTCTCACTTTCAATTCATTCTCCGAGCGCCCGGAGGGTGCCCGCGCGCGGTTATGGGTCACCGTCACTTATTTACTTCACCGGCCACGCCTCCTCCCGGGCGAATCCACAGACCGGGCCACCGGGCTTCCCCGAAGGCGCTGGAGCGCGCAACGCTCGAGCCTGAATGGAGAAAAATCGGAATGGGGAGAGACATCGACCCACGGTCCTCGCCAGAGGGCGTTGGAGACCATCAGTGGTCGCGGGTCGAATGCGTGACGGCGGTAAATTCACGCTCCGAAAAGTAATCCGTGCCGGAACGCGATGTCAAAGGGTCGGCGCCTCACAGATCGCCGGGGAACCTGAATATCGCGTAGGCTCCCACGTCTCCTCCATCCGCCGACGGATCGACTGCCACCGCGGCCTCGAGCACCCAGAATCGAAGACCGGCGACGAGGTTTGTGTGCCATTCGGCTGACTCGCCGCCCGCCCATGCGGCGCCGGTGCCAGCCCGAGCGAACACGCCGGGCGCCCCAAGCCCCCCGGCCCGCAGGGACTCGATCGGGACCATGTATCCGATGTGGGCATACACGACTCGAGGACCACGGAACTCCATCACCCCGAACGTGGGCAGCGTGGCTCGACCACCGAACCCGGTCCAGCGCTGGCCCGGCAGCTCACCCACGAGATCCGTCCTCCCGAGGAAGTAGAGGTCGACCTCGTGGGACGAGAATCCGGGTGTTTGCCAGCGCGCCCGGACCTCCCCAAGCACAAACGAGAAATCTCCGGCGACCGTCGAGTCCGCGCCCTCCAGCAGGAGCTGACCGACGAGTCGGCCCTCGTCTCCCGTCTTCCTGTCCGACGAAACCGCCAGCGTCGCGCTCCAGATCTCTCCCGCATCTATGGGCGGGTTCGTCCTTACCGAGTCGGACCCGAAGAACGTGAACTGGTCACCGGAATTCCGACTCCAGGCGTCCTCCCATGCCAGGCGAATGAGCGGCGTCCACCAGCGCTCACTGCTTCCCCGCGCTACGAACGCCACGCGGTCAGAACCATAGTAATCCCGGAAGTCGTCACCGATGAACAGGTACGAAAGCGAGTTGGATACCCCACCCCGGATCCACCCTTCGTTCGTCCGGGTCATGCGTTCCGCCTCCAGCCCGAACTCCATCTGACCGGGGTGCCAGAACTGACGCACCGTTCCGTCGATTTCACCCTGCCCAGACCTGTAACGGACTACCAACTCGAGCGACGGCTGCCATGCCCATGTCGGCACCCGGAACGTCACTCCCCATGGAACGGTGACAGCGTCCACTCTCTGATACGTGGGAGCCTCGAATCCGTACAGGCCGTGAAGATCCACTGCATCCGGGAGATCCCACACCGGGTGGATTTCGTATCCTCCGGCATCCGGAAGCACGGAGTACTGGTCGGCTGGTCGCCACGTCACATCACCCTCGACGATAGCCATGCCTGAGCCATAGTACCCCCCGCCGAGCACAACGATTTCACCTGTGACGTGTGCTCCCGGGCGAAGGAACAGGTCACCGTCCACTACGTAGACGTCGCCCTCGACGACACCGGCCAGGCGAACCTGAGCTTCAAGAATCAGCAGGCCTCCCGCGATTCTCCCGTCGCTCGAGACGACCGTATCACGAGTCCAGACCTGAATCCCACCGCTCTCAAGGAAGCTCGCGAGTCGACTGTCGAGAGCGTTCCCTCGCCTCGGCTGAAACGAGACGTCCTGGGCCCGGACGGACGGTGCAACCGAGACCAGCAGCAGCGCGAAGCCGATCGCAGCTCGGTTTCGAACGCCAATTCCGATCCGGACCCTTCTTCCGCCGATCACAGGGCCTCCACCGATCCGTCCCAATGATCCCACGCGATGATCTCGGCGTCGGGTCGGCGACGAGGAAGACGCTTGAACCCATCCGGATACCCAACCGCCAGGACCGTTACTACGGGCACGTCGTGGGGTATCCCGAGCACGTCTCGGATCGCCCCTTCCCTGAATCCAGTGACCCACGCGGTCGAGAGGCTCATGTCCGCGGCGGCCAGCGCCATGGCCTCGGTGGCCGCAGCAAGATCGATCGGATGGCTCGGACGTCCGCTGCCCGCGATGTTGGAATGGACGCGCGCGCACCCCACGATCAGCGCCGGTGCGGATCGAATCAGATCTGCCTGGAATACGGCCTGGGCGAGACGGTGGCGCGTCGGGGCATCCTGGACGACGATGAGCCTCCACGGTTGATCTTCGCGCGCGGACGGTGCGTACCGGGCGCACTCGAGAATCCGCGACAGGAGCTCCGGCGGAAGTCGCCTGTCGGCGAACCGGTTCACCAGCTGGCGGTTCCGGGACAGGTGGAGGACTCGGGAGACGGCACTCACCCGAGCCTACCCCCGGGGGTGGTGTTGACGGTGTTCCTCCTGAAGGTATCTGCGGTCCACATGTGTATAGATCTGAGTCGTAGAGATGTCCGCGTGTCCCAGCATCTCCTGAACGGCAACGAGGTCGGCTCCACCCTCGAGAAGATGCGTGGCGAAGCTGTGCCGGAACGTGTGAGGCGTAACCCTCTTCCGGATGCCGGCATTGCGCACGTGCCGTCCGATGATCTTCCACGCGCCCATCCGGCTGAGAGGCCGGCCGTGCTGGTTGAGGAACACTACCCCCTCTGACCCGCGACGATCGAGCTCCGGCCTACGCTCTCGAAGGTATCGCTGCAGCACCCGGACCGCACGGCCTCCGAGCGGCACGATGCGGCGCCTGTCGCCCTTCCCCTGGACGGTGATCAGGCCCTCGTCCAGAGCGAGGTCCCTGACCCGCAATCCGATCAACTCCGACACCCGCAGACCGGCCCCGTACAGCGTCTCCAACATCGCCGCATCCCGCATCGCGTTCGGGCTCGCATCAGACGAAAGCGCTCCGACAGTGTCGAGTATGTGCTCGATCTCGGCATACGTGAGGACGTCCGGAAGTGACTTGCCTAACCGCGGCGCCTCCAACCGCTCGGTCGGGTCGTCACCCAGGTGTCCCTCCTCCATGAGAAAGCCGAAGTAGGTTCGCAACGCCGACCGGTGCCGGGCCACGCTGCTCGCAGCGAGCCCGCGATCACCGAGGGCCAGGAGGTGCGCACGGAGGGTCTCGTACTCGACACCTTCGGGGTCGGACCCTCCCCGTTCCAGGACGAAATCGACGAGCGACGCGCAATCGGCCAGGTAGGCATCCACCGTACTGTCGGCCAGACCGCGCTCGAAACGTAGGAAATCGGCGAATCCCTCGAGGCGAAACCGCTGGCGGGTCCCTTCTTGATCCGACCTCCTCGAACCGCCCGTGCTATCCAGCGAGCTCACGGCCCCTCCGTCTCGTCGCCGTGGCGGGATCGCCACCACAACCATACGAGCGCAGCGCCGACGAGCAGGGCCACGACTCCCGCCGTGGTATTGATCGTCGTCAGGGCGCTCACGATGCGGGGAACGTTGCGCGACGCCAGAACGCCGGCAAACACGAGCACCGCGTACCATGCGGCTGATGCGATCGCCAGTGGAAGCGCCGTACGCCAGAAGCCGAGGCGGCTGATCCCGGCAAAAGCGGGCACGAGTACCCGGAACACCGGGAAGAACCTGCTGACGAGGATCGTGAGAGCTCCGTAGTCCTCGTAGAAGAGTGACATCCGCGCGAGTTGCGCCGGACGCAGCAGCCAGCGCCCCCAACGCGTCGAGAACATACCACCGCCAAACCGCCGAGCCGCCACGTATACACCCAGGGCCAGGAACAGGTTGCTCGCCCAGGCGACGACGAAGACCAGGCGGGCGTCCAGCATACCCCGGTCCGCCAGGATTCCGCCCACTACCACGACGATGTCCGAGGGGACGGGGGGGAAAAGATTCTCGACGGCCGCTCCCAGTCCGACCAGCAGGTACACCGTTTCGACCGGTATGCTGCCGACTAGGCGAAGGAAGGCCTCCAACTGCTCCTGCATGCCGGCGCCTAGCCGCCAGCGCGGATCGAGGCGTGCAGGGTGTCGATGTCGCCGATCTGATCCAGGAGAGTCACGGCCATAACGGCCAGTCCTTCGCCACGACCGATCCAACCCAGGCCTTCGTTGGTCTTGCCCTTGATGGAAATGCAGGAACGGGCTGTGTGCAGGAGCTCGGCGATGCCTTCCGCCATGCGCTCAACCCACGGTGCAATACGCGGACTCTCGGTAACAATCGTGACGTCCACATTGATCACCTGGTAGTTGCGCTCCTCGATCAACCTCACGGCAGCCGACAGTAGTCGCATCGAGTCGGCTCCCTCCCACCGGGGATCCGTGTCGGGAAAGTGGTGGCCGACATTCCCGAGCCCCGCCGCACCGAGCAATGCGTCGATCAGAGCGTGCGCAACCGCGTCCCCGTCGGAGTGACCCTTCAGACCCGGGTGCTCGGGAATCCTGACGCCGCCAAGGACGAGTGGCCGCCCGGATTCGAAGCGGTGTGAATCATAGCCGATGCCGACGCGCACGAGGCTTCCTCCCGGTCGGTCAGGGCTCTAGCGGGCTGCTACGCCTGCACGAATCACACGGAGCGCGAGGTGCGCCGCATTCCGTGAGTTGTCGATGCCTACAGTAGCCACGGGTACGCCCGGTGGCATCTGAACGATAGAGAGTAAGGCGTCGAGCCCCCCGAGCGTGCCGGCCGAGATCGGCACCCCGATGACCGGCAACTGAGTGTGCGCCGCGACCACGCCGGGCAAAGCAGCCGAAAGGCCTGCGCCGCACACGATCACAGCGAAACCGTTCGCCTCCGCCGAAGATGCGATCTCGCCAGTCGTGACCGGGTCCCGATGAGCGCTGCTCACAACGACTTCGACGTCCAATCCAGCCTCCGCGAGCACGTCAATACCCTTCTGCATGACCGGTCGGTCGGATTCGGAGCCCAACATGACAAGCACTCTTGAGCCCATCAGGCGACCTTCCTTCCCAGGCACACCCGACAGCCACAATACCAATCAAGATCCAGCTTCACCGGCGTGTAATCCTGATATCGGGAAACCGCCTTGAAGCCGGCATCCTCGATGAACCGGACCAGCATGGGCCGTGGCATGATGAAGTCGGTACCCGTGGCCGACACTACGTTCTCTTCCATCATCAATGAACCGAAATCGTTACAGCCGAAGTGCAATGCCACCTGCGCCACCTTCGGTCCCTGAGTGACGTAGCTCACCTGCAGGTTGCGCACGTTGTCAATCACGATGCGCGAGATGGCGACGGTCTTCAAATACTCGGAAGCGGTCGTCTCCGGCGTACCGTCCATCTCCGTGCCGTCCGACTGCAACGTCCAGGGGATGAAGGCCGTGAATCCACCGGTCTCGGCCTGCAGGTCGCGCACCCGCATCATATGTTCGATCCGATCCTCACGGCTCTCGCCCGCACCAAACATCATCGTGGCTGAGCTGAGCAGTCCCTGCTCATGCACCGAGCGGTGGATATCGAGCCAGCGCGCTGTCCCGATCTTCTTCTTCGCGATCCGGTCACGGACGTCATCGACCAGGATCTCGGCCCCGGCCCCCGGAACGGAGTCCAGACCGGCATCCTCGAGCTCCGCGATTACGGCTCCGACCTCCATCTTGTGCACACGAGCGATGATGTCCAGTTCGGACGCAGAGAAGCCGTGCACGTGAATCGGGTGGTGTGTCTTGATGTAGTCGAGCAGGCCCGTGTAATAGTCCAGTTTCAGATAGGGATTGTGTCCGCCTTGCATCAGAATCTGGACCGCCCCGATCGCTTTCGCCTCGTCGATCTTGGCCCCGATCTGCTCGTTCGAAAGAACGTATCCCTCCTCGTGGCCGGGACGCCGGTAGAAGGCGCAAAACGAACAGTCTGTGACACAGATATTCGTGTAGTTGATGTTGCGATCCACGATGTACGTGACCGCGCCCTCGGAATCCGCCTGCCTGGCCCGCTCTCGCGCCACGGCGCCGAGCTCGAGGAGCGGCATCTCGTAGAGAGCGGCGAACTCCTTCAGCTCATGGCGATCGACAGGCGCCAGGTCAGCGGTTGTTCCGACGGCCCGAATCGTCATGCGACGACCGCCTCGCGTACCGGGTTGTAAAGCGAATCGCGTTCGACCGGCACCTTGCCCGCGTCTCGAATCAGACCCACGATCTCGTCCAGATCCAGCCCGAGCGGAGTGTCCGCACCGGCGGTGTGCGTGACCTTCTCGAGTACTACCGTGCCCTCCAGGTCGTCGACCCCGAAAGACAGAGCGATCTGGGACACTCGGGTCGTGACCATGATCCAGTGAGTCTTGATGTGGGGCACGTTGTCCAGGAGAATCCGACCGACGGCGAGCGCCTTGAGATCGTCCACGCCACCCGTCCGCTTCCCCTCGACACCCATCTCTCGACCGAGCGCCGTGTTGTCCGGATGCCAGGCCAGCGGGATAAACGTACTGAATCCGCCTGTCTCGTCCTGGAGTTCTCGGAGCATGAGCATGTGGTCGACCCGGTCTGCCGAGGACTCCACGTGACCATACAGGAGCGTGCAGTTCGTCGGAACGCCCAGCTCATGCGCCTCCCGGTGAACGCGTAGCCACTCGTCCGCGACCAGCTTGCGATCGGCGATCGTGGACCGGACGGCCGGACTGAACACTTCCGCGCCACCACCCGGCATCGCATCCAGGCCCGCGTCGATCATCTCGCGCAGCACGTCCCTCGTCTCGATACCCTCCACACGGGCAAGGTGCGCGATTTCGACGGCCGTGAGCGCCTTGACGTGCACCTGTGGGTGACGCTCCTTGAGACCCCGGATCATGTCCGTGTAGTACGAGAGCGGCAGTTTCGGGTGTAGGCCCCCGACGATGTGGAATTCGCGGGTGGGAGCGCTCCGCGCCGCTTCGGCCTCAGCGAACACCTCCTCGAGACTCATCGTATAGGCGTCTTCCGCCAGAGGACGCACACCGTAGGAGCAGAACACGCACACCTTGTTGAGGATACAGACGTTCGTCGGATTGATGTGCTGGTTGGCGACGTAGAAGACCCGGTCACCGTTCAGCCGCCGGTTCGCCAGATCAGCCATTCCACCGACGGCCAGCAGGTCATCCGTCTCGAACAGAGCGATCGCGTCCTCGCGTGAAATGCGCTCGCCCGCCTCCACTTTGTCCGCGATCGGGTGAAGGGCGGGGTCGTTGGGCCGAACCGGCAGCTCACCATGCGTCGCAGGCAGGATCAAGTCTCCTCCCATCGCCGGATGACCAGAGATACGTTGTGGCCGCCGAAGCCAAACGAGTTCGACAGGACCGAATTGACCGGCGTTTCCGTAACTCCATCGACTCCGTAGTCCAGATCGCACTCCGGGTCGGGGGTCTCGTAGTTGATCGTCCGAGGGATCAGGCCCCGTTTGCAGACGAGCAGCGAGATTCCCGCTTCTGCCGCTCCCGCCGCTCCAAGCATATGCCCGGTCATCGACTTCGTGGATCCGACGATGATTTCCCGCGCCCGATCGCCGAATACCGCCTTGATCGCCGTCGTCTCGGTAGAATCGTTCGCCGGAGTGGATGTGCCGTGAGCATTGATGTAGTCGATGTCGGACGGCTCCATGCCCGCGTCCCGGAGAGCCCCCCGCATCGCGATCTGCGCTCCGGCTCCGTCCGGGGCGGGCAACGTCATGTGGTAGGCATCCGCACTTTGACCGAAGCCGCCGATCTCGCCCAGGATGGCCGCGCCGCGTTCCAGCGCATGCTCTTCCGACTCGAGGACAACGATCCCCGCTCCCTCGCCAAGCACGAACCCATCCCGGGTCAGGTCGAAGGGACGGGAGGCCGTCTCGGGCATATCGTTCCGGTCGGAAAGGGCCTTCATACTGGCGA
Organism: Akkermansiaceae bacterium; assembly: GCA_964195715.1. GTDB lineage: Bacteria > Gemmatimonadota > Gemmatimonadetes > Palauibacterales > Palauibacteraceae > Benthicola. Next base: position 12,270 of record CAXMRU010000224.1, read on the forward strand.
ATCCGGCAATACACAGCGGAGTCACGGTAGCTTCCGACCCGCCGGTGATCATCACGTCCGCCTCACCTATCCGGATGGATCGGAACGCGGCCCCTATCGCGTGCGCACCCGATGCACACGCCGATACGGTGGCGTAGTTGGGACCTCTCGCCCCGTACCTAATGGCAATCATCCCGGCGGCGATGTCGCCGATGAACATCGGGACGAAGAACGGAGACACCCGACTCGGACCACGTGCGATCAACTTCCTGAGCTGCTCTTCCATCGTGGCGACACCGCCGATGCCGCTGCCGACGATGACACCGAACCGCTCGCGTGCCGTCGAGCCGATCGCCGATTCCAGTCCCGCCTGTTCCACAGCCTGGGACGCGGCCCCGATCGCGAACTGCAGGAAACGGTCGGCCCGCTTGATCTCCTTCTGGGCCATGTAGACTTCGGGATCGAAGCCCTTGACCTCACAGGCGATCCGAATGCTCTGATCCGAGGCGTCGAACTGGGTGATCGGTCCCCCACCAGAACGGCCCGCGATCAGCGCATTCCAGGTTTCCTCGACGTCAAGGCCGATCGGCGTGATGAGGCCGAGACCCGTGACGACCACGCGCCGTGTGTCGGACATCCGTGTCGCTTCCTCCTGGCGGTGGGAGGCTACTCGCTGTCCTGCAGGTAACGGATGGCATCACCCACCGTCTGCATCTGCTCGGCTTCCTCGTCCGGGATTTCGACCCCGAACTCCTCTTCGAACGCCATCACGAGCTCGACCGTATCGAGCGAGTCGGCTCCGAGGTCCTCCACGAAGGACGCCTCGTCCGTGACCTTCTCCATTTCGACACCGAGCTCGTTAGCGATGATCTCCCTGACTCTGTCAGCAGCGTCGGACATGATTCAAACCTCGTTTATTGTTGTCTTGTTTCCCGGCGTCCAGCGGACTCCGGCTACATCACCATCCCGCCGTCCACCACCAGAACCTGTCCAGTGACATAGGCGGCGGCCGGTCCGGCCAGCCAGCGAACCGCTCCGGCGACGTCGTCCGGAGTTCCAAATCTTCCAAGCGGAATCCGCCCGAACAGTGCCTCACGCGCCTCGTCCGGCAGTCCGGCCGTCATATCCGTTTCTATGAACCCCGGCGCGACGACGTTGGCGAGAACACCTCTCGCCGCGAGCTCTTGGGCCACAGACTTCGTGAAGCCGATGAGGCCCGCCTTGGACGCCGCATAGTTGGCCTGTCCCGGGTTCCCCGTCAAGCCTACCACGCTGGCGATATTGATGATGCGACCCTCTCGCCGTTTCATCATCCGGCGCGCGACGACACGGGTCGTGTTGAACGCCCCTCGAAGATTGGTCTCCAGCACCGCCTCCCAATCCTCGTCCTTGAGACGCACAAGGATGTTATCGCGCGTGATTCCAGCGTTGTTGACCAGGATGTCGACCGGACCGAGGCTCTCCTCCACGGCCGCTACCAGATCACGGCAGGCTTCGGAATCCGCTACATCGCACGCGAATCCGGCACCCCGGCCTTCCAATCCGTCAACCACCGCCTCCGCGCGGTCGGAGGATCTCGCAACCACGGCGACCGAAGCACCCGCTCGGCTCAGCTCCTCGGCTATGGCCCGCCCGATTCCGCGCGAACCGCCGGTAACGATCGCGACACGGCCCTCGAGTTCACGCACCCTCGTCCTCCTCCAGGATCTCGTCAAGATTGTCGAGGTCATCCGGACCCCCGATCGCGCGAGTCTCTTGATCGCGGCCGATACGCCTCATCAGTCCGCTCAGCACCTGCCCCGGCCCTATTTCCAGCCACAGAGCCGGATTCTCCGCGCGCATGGTTTGGACGCATTCTACCCACCGCACCGGTGACGTCAACTGCTCGATCAGCAATTCGCGCGCGTCCGAGGCCTCCGTAACCAGAGAGGCCGAGGCGTTCGCCACGACCGGAAACCGCGGGGCACGAAGATCTACATCTGCCAGCGCATCGGCCAGTCCTTCCCGTGCCTCCGCCATGAGCGGCGAGTGGAAGGCCCCGCTGACGTTGAGCGGGATCGCCCGTTTCGCCCCGGCCTCCAATGCTCTCTCACGAGCCGCATCGACCGCGGCGATGTCTCCGCTGATTACGATCTGTCCCGGAGCGTTGTAGTTCGCGGGAACGACGGTACCGGACGACTCGTCAGCACACACGCGGAGTACCGCCTCCGCATCCAACCCGATGATTGCGGCCATGGTACCCGGACGGGCCGATCCGGCCGTTCCCATGAGCTCGCCGCGACGCCGCACCAAACGTAGGGCGTCATCGAAACGGAGTGTCCCGGCGGCCAGATACGCCGAGAACTCGCCGAGAGAGTGTCCCGCGGCAACGGTCGCCCTGCTCCGCACCGAGTCCGGCAGACATCTCCACACGGCGTAGCTGTGCAGCAGTATCGCCGGCTGAGCGTTCTGCGTGCGAGTCAGCTCCTCCTCCGACCCCTCCCAGCAAATATGCCGTAAGTCATAGCCAAGGATATCGTTGGCTTCTTCATACAGAGCCGCTGCCGACGCGTAGCGCGTGGCCAGATCCTGGCCCATTCCCACGTATTGGGAGCCCTGTCCCGGCAGCAGGAACGCGATTCTCTTCAATGACATGGGTCCGTTCAGCCTCCGGTACCGCCGTGGTCGTTTCCGCGTTTCCCTGCCCGCTCTTCACTGCCGTCTGATTCGCCGCCACGCGCGCGCCGTGCGGCTCAGCGAGCTCAGGTCCGCCGCCATGTCTTCGACCATTCCCGTCTCCACACACGTCGACGCCACCCGAATCGCGTTCTTGATCGCACGCGGGGGGGACGCACCGTGGCAGATCACGGAAACGCCGTTGACCCCGAGGAGAGGGGCCCCTCCATACTCGATGTAGTCCAGGGCCGCATCGATCTCCTGGAAAGCTTCCCTCCAGACCGCCGGGTCGAGCTTGCGTTCGAGCATACCTGACATGAAACCCGCGACCGACTCGTAGAACTTGAGGAGCACGTTCCCGACAAATCCGTCGCAGACGAGTACGTCGCAAGCCCCCCTGATGATCTGATGCCCTTCGACGTTACCGACGAAGTTGAGGTGCGAGTCCTCCTGAAGCAGCCGGTACGTCGCGACCACCCGGTTGCCACCCTTGCCCGGCTCAGTGCCAACATTCAGCAAACCGACCCGGGGTCGATCCAACCCGAGGAGAGCTCGCATGTACACCGAGCCGAGGTGAGCGAACTGGAGGAGATGCGACGGGCGCGTATCCACGTTGGCACCCCCGTCGACCACGAGCGTGGGCTCGCCCGCGGTCGGGAATACCGTACCCACCGTAGGTCGCTCCACTCCGGGAAGCATCCCCAGCAGAAACCGCGACGCTGCCATCACGGCGCCCGTCGGGCCCGCGCTGATAAACGCGTCGGCCGTACCCTGTCGAAGAAGGTCCAGGCCGACGACGATCGAACTGTCGGGCTTGCGCCGAATCGCCCTCACCGGAGATTCGTGCATCTCGACCACTTCGCTCGCCGGGACGATCCCGATGCCATCAGGAAGATCCGCCGGAAGGTCCGCCTTGAGTCTATCGGGGTCACCGACCAGAGCGACGCTGAAGTGGCCAGGCCACTCCCTGACAGCCGATAGCGCCCCTTCGATCATAGCTCGAGGCGCGCCGTCTCCTCCCATCGCGTCCAACGCGATGCGGTTCATCTCAGACCTGGCCCGACCGCGGCCGGATCAGAACTCTTCGGTACGGATGACCTCCCGCTCGCCGTAGTGACCGCACGACGGGCACACACGGTGAGGCCGGCGAGGATCGCCGCACCTCGGACAGGCCTGGTGAGCGGTAGCCGCCGCCACGTGATGCGTGCGACGCTTGCGCTTGCGCTGCTTCGATGTCCGTCTCTTGGGTACCGCCATGATACGAACCCCTATCCTTCGTTACTGTCGTCTTCGCCATCCGGCTCGAGAGCGCCCGGCTGCCCGTCCGGCACCAATTCCCTCAGCACGTCCCAGCGCGGATCCCCTTGCTCGCTCACGCAGTCGCAAGTTGACTCGTTCAGGTCTGCACCACAGCGGGAGCAGAACCCAAGGCACTCGTCCCGGCAAACCGGATAGTCCGGAATGGCAAGGTACAGTTCCTCTCGAAGCGGCCGAGACAGGTCCAGACTTGCAGCGTCCGGGTCCATTCCGAACACGCCTTGCTCTTCCTGCCATGCCTCGACAGTCGGGTCGAACCTCAGATCGAAGTCGATCTCGACCGGCCACTCCAACTCCCTCACGCAGCGACGACAGTCCACGAGGAGAACTGCCTCGAAACGACCCGTCACGCGCACGCCGCCGTGCCCTCCGGCCTCTGCCCGGTATCTGAGCGCGGGGCTGCCGACTACCCGCAGGGTCTCCAGCCCCCAGGTCGCCGGATCGCCCGGCACGTCTCCCGACCACTCCACCGGTCCCAAGCGAAGCCGGTCAAGGTCAATGCGACCACCTGGAAAGCCTTTATCCATAGTGCAGAAAAGACATTCTGTCAATCGGAGAGGTCACCGGACTACCCCTGCAAACGCTCCGCGCCAGTGAAGAAGAAGGCGATCTCGATGTCGGAGTTCTCCGGAGAGTCGGAAGCGTGAATTGCATTTCGTTCCTTGCTCTCGGCGTACAGCGCCCTCACGGTGCCTTCGTCGGCCTCGGCGGGGTCCGTGGCCCCAATGACTTGCCTGAGGTAAGGCACCGCGTCCGCTCGCCTCAGTAACAGTGGCATACAGGGCCCCGACGTCATGAATTTCACGAGCGAGCCGAAGAACGGTCTCACTCGGTGTACGGCGTAGAAGCTCTCTGCTTCGGATCGGCTGAGCGTGCTCACGCGGGCTGCCACGACCTGGAACCCGGCAGCCTCGAGGTGAGCGATAATACTGCCCGCCTTTCCAGACCCGAACGCATCGGGCTTGATGATCGCAAGTGTGTCCGACTCGTTCATGCCCAGCATCCCTTTCTATTATTCCTTGAGTCCCGACTCTACAAGTCCCACCAGATCTGCAGGCCTCTCAGCCACCGCGATGCCGCAGTCGCGGAACACCTTCACCTTCTCGGCCGCCGTACCTTCCGAACCCGAGATGATGGCCCCGGCGTGTCCCATGCGGCGACCCGGCGGCGCCGTCTGTCCAGCGATGAACCCGACCACGGGCTTCGACATGTGATCCCGCACAAACGCGGCGGCCACCTGCTCGTCCGTCCCACCGATCTCCCCGATCATCGCCACAGCCCTGGTCTCCGGGTCCGCCTCGAACGCCCGCAGACAATCGACGAAGTCCGTCCCGATCAGCGGGTCCCCGCCGATCCCGACGCATGTGGACTGCCCGATTCCCTGTCTCGTGAACTGGAATATCACCTCGTAGGTCAACGTGCCTGATCGGCTCACGATCCCCACGGGACCCGGCGCCACGATCTGACCCGGCAGGATCCCCACCTTTCCGATGCCCGGCGCGATTAGTCCGGGGCAGTTCGGTCCGATCAGCCGCGCACCCTTATCCCGCACGTAGAGGAGAGCCCTCATCGTATCGGCCACCGGTACGCCTTCTGTGATGCACACGATGAGATCGACGCCGGCATCGGCCGCCTCGAAGATGGCGCTCGAGGCAAAAGCCGCCGGTACGTAGATCACACTCGCATTCGCCTCCGTCTCCTCGACCGCAGCGGCCACCGTGTCGAACACTGGCACCGATCCGTCGAACGTCTGACCGCCCTTACCGGGCGTGACTCCAGCCACCACTTTCGTGCCGTACTCTATCATCTGGCGCGCGTGGAACGAGCCGTCCCGGCCCGTGATCCCCTGCACGACCAGGCGCGTGCTACCGTCAATGAAAATGCTCATGCCTTCAGATCCTCTTCTGATCCGTCACGGTTCCTGTGAGATCAGCCGGCCGGACCTGCCGCCAGCTCGACTGCGCGCTTCACAACCTCGTCCATGTCGGTCATGGCCTCGAACCCGTTCTCTTTCAGGATCTCGACCGCCAGGTCTTCGTTGGTCCCCGTGAGCCGGATCGCTATGGGCAGGCCTACATCGACCCTGCGGGTCGCCTCGACGATGCCGTTCGCCACGTCATCGCACCTGGTGATCCCACCGAAAATGTTGAACAGGATCGACTTGACGGCCGGAACCGACATGATGATCTCGAACGCCGTCACGACTTTCTCCGGATTCGATGACCCGCCGATATCGAGGAAGTTGGCCGGCTCACCGCCGTAGTATTGGACGAGGTCCATCGTGGCCATCGCCAGACCCGCGCCGTTCACGCAGCAACCGACGTCGCCGTCAAGCGGGATGTAGCTCAGACCTGCCTCGCGCGCCTTCCGCTCGTACACGTTCTCCGATGCTTCATCTCGCATGGCTTCCACATCCGGAAGCCGGAATAACGCGTTGTCGTCGATGTTCATCTTGGCGTCGATCGCCTTGACCTCGCCGGCCGGCGTCGTGATCAGCGGATTGATTTCCGCCAGTGTGCATCCCGCCGCCCGGTACGCCTCGTACAGCTGGGAGATGATGCGGGCCGCCTGACGGGCCAACTTCGGGTCGTCATACAGCCCGAAAGCGAGGCCGGACGCCTGGTGGGGCAGCAGGCCGTATCTCGCATCGACAGCCAACTTCTGTATGGCGTCTGGATTGGTGGCCGCAACTTCCTCGATGTCGATCCCGCCCTCGGACGACACCATGATCACGTCGCTCTGCGAGCCCCTGTCCATCACGATCCCCAGGTACGCCTCGGATGCGATGTCCTCAGCCGGAGTGATCAACACCTTCTCGACCGTGAGTCCCTTGATCTCCAGCCCGAGGATCGCTCCGGCCTTGTCGCGCGCGTCCGCCGCGTCATCGGCCAGCTTCACTCCGCCCGCCTTGCCTCGTCCGCCCGCGTGCACCTGGGCCTTCACGACGACCATACCACCGAACTCGGCGGCAATTCGTTCCGCCTCCTCAGGGGTCGTGGCAACTTCACCCGGCGGTACGGGCACACCGTGCGCCCGCAGTATTTCCTTCGCCTGATACTCGTGGATGTTCATGACTGACCCTGCCGTCTCTCGTGTTTACTCAAACTCACCGGACGGTCTGACGTCCGGAGTGATCGTCGTTCCCGACTTCCCGGCCAGGCCGGCCGGACCGTCGTGCAGCGCCGCAATAATCGCCCTCTCCCCACCCTCTTGAACGAAATGTACGGCTGCCTCCACTTTGGGACCCATGCTGCCAGCCCCCAAAGCCCCGGCGTCCAACATGGCTCGCCCCTCCGACGCCGACATCCGGGAAATCAGCCTGGCGTCGGGCCTGCCCCAGTTCTCGTACACCCCGTCTACGTCGGTCAGGATGAGCAGGATCGAAGCGCCGATCTCGCGACCGAGCAGCGCTGCGGCTCGATCCTTGTCGACCACCGCGTCCACCCCCTCCAGACCGAGTTGCGGATCCCGGTACACAGGTATGCCGCCGCCGCCCGCGGCGATGACGATATCCCCACGGGCCACGAGCTCGGCCACCATCGTGGACTCGCAGATCTCCACGGGAACGGGACTCGGCACCCGTCGCCGCAGGTTGCCCCGTGAGTCCGTCTCGATCATGATGCCCTCGTCTCTCAGCTCCTCCGCCACTCCCGGCCGAATCCCCCGGCCGATGAACTTGGTCGGCGCACGCATCGACGGATCGTCACGATCGACGAGCGACTGCGTGATCAGGGTCACGACACGCCTGTGGCTTCCCGCGGCATGAAGAGCGTTCTGGAGCGACTGCTGAATCATGTAGCCGATCCAACCCGCAGTCGCGGCGACCAGCACCCCCAGAGGAAGCTGTTCAACTTTCGACCTGGCAACTTCGTTCCTCTGCAGCTCGTCTCCGACCTGAGGCCCGTTTCCGTGCACGACCGCAATCCGCCAGCCCTGCAGGGCCAGGCCAACGATCGACTCCATGCTCTCGCGCGTGTGCCGGAATTGATTCGTGATCGATGACGACTCGCCCGACGGGGACAGGGCGTTGCCCCCGATGGCGACGACGACAGACCGCCCCTTCTGGCTCACGGCGGCTTCAGCTCCCCGCGAGCTCGGGGACGGCAACCCCTTCCTCGCCCAGGTATCCGGCCACCTCATCGCGAATGTGCCGCAAACCGTCGACCGTATCCGCCTCGAACCGCAGCACGATCACCGGCTGCGTATTGCTCGCTCGAATCAAGGCCCATCCTTCGTCGAACTCGATCCGCGCGCCGTCGATGTCGTTCACGCGATGGCTCGCCTGGTAGTGCTCGACAGCCCGGGCGACGAGTTCGAACTTCACGTCCTCGGCGCAGTCGACCCGGAGCTCCGGTGTCGACGGGTACGCCGGGATGGCCGCCGCGAGTTCGGAGAAACTCTTCCCGCTTCTCTGGACGAGCCCGGCCAGTCGGGCGGCCGCGTAGATTGCATCGTCAAAGCCGAAATAGTTATCAGCAAAACAGATATGGCCACTCATCTCACCTGCAATGGGAGACCCTGACTCCTTCATACGCTCCTTGATCAGCGAGTGTCCCGTCTTCCACATGACGGGCACGCCCCCGGCGCGGGAGATCAACTCTGGCAGCGCCTTCGAACACTTGACGTCGAACACGATCTCCGCACCCGGGAATCGTGGCAGAGCATCCAGTGCGTAGAGAAGCAGCAGGTGGTCGCCCCGGACGATCCCACCGGTCTCAGTCACCGCCCCGATCCGGTCGGCATCCCCGTCCAGGCCTACTCCAAGGTCCGCCCCCGTGCTCGTCACTCGAGCGATCAGGTCGACGACATTCTCGTCCACCGTCGGATCGGGATGGTGGTTCGGGAAGGTGCCGTCGGACTCACAGTACAGACAGTCCACGTCTATCCCGGCCGCTTCGAGAGCCTGCGGTGCGATGACCGACCCCGTGCCGTTGCCACAGTCCAGGACCATCCGAACAGGTCCCTCCACCCTGGCTCTACGACCTATCTCCCCGACGTACCCGTGCAGGATCTCGAGATGCTCCGTGACACCGGTACCGTCGAGATAACGATCCGCCTGGACCAGCTCTCGCAACTCCTGAATGGCGTTCCCGTACAGGGACCGATCGCCCACGATCATCTTGATCCCATTGTACTCGGGCGGATTGTGGGAGCCGGTGATCTGTATTCCGCCGTCCGTGGCCAGCTCTCCTGCAGCGTAGTAGAGAGCCGGCGTCGGCACCGTTCCGACGAACCGGACGTCGGCTCCAGCGGCGTTCAAGCCCGCCGAGAGAGCTTCAGCCAGTTCCGGCGAGCTCAGCCGGTTGTCGTGCCCGACAGCCACCGTCGGTCGTTCCAATTCTCGCCTCAACCGCGTGGCATACGCTCTCCCCACCGCCTCAACGACCTCGACCGTCAGGTCGTCCCCGACGATCCCCCGGATATCGTATTCCCTGAAGATGGTGCTCGAAACGTTCATTGGGACTCGTGAGTAAGAGAAATCCGATCCTTCCAGCGGACACCCCGTCAGCCGCCAGAGAGCGACCGGACGGGGCGCGGTCCGGGGCGGCTACCTGAGTTGATCAGTCCGTGTTCGTCTCGATCACTCCTGCGGGGGCCGCGGGCTGCGAAAGAGGGGTGACCTGACGCGGGCTCAAATCCTCGCCCGCGTATTCCGCCGTCCGAATCGCCCTGCCCGGAAAGAGCCCGGCGGCGAGTATCGCTACTGCCGCGACGACGGCAGCGAATCGGAAGGCGGCGCCCGGCACGGCGGGAAGTGGAGCGTCCGCGGGGGCCTCTTCGAAATACATCTTCCAGATGACTCGAAGGTAATAGTAGTAGGACACGAAGCTCGTGAGAACGAGAATTACTGCCAGCGTCACATGGCCGGAGTCCACGGCCGCCAGGAGCAGGTAAAGCTTCCCGATGAACCCACCGGTCGGCGGGAAGCCGGCCAACGAGAGGAGGAATACGGCGAGCAGTGCACCGAGTAGAGGCCGTCGCCATCCGAGACCCCGGTAGTCGGCCAGAGTGCCCCGGGAGTCTCCTTCGCCCGCTACCGCCCCTACGACCGCGAATGCTCCCAGCGTCATGACAGCGTAGACGGCCAGATAAAGAAGCACCGCGGATCGTCCCATCGAGCTACCCGCGACCACTCCCACGAGGAGATAGCCGGCGTGCGAGATGGATGAGTACGCCAGCATCCGCTTCACATTGTCCTGTGCCAGAGCGATGAAGTTGGGAACGATCATCGTCAGGACGGCGAGCCACCACAGGATGGCCGTCCAGACCGACGCAGCGGGCGCGAGTTCGACAGTGACAATGCGAACCAAGGCCGCGAAGCCCGCCACCTTCACGCCGGCAGCCATGTATCCCGTTACGGGCGTGGGAGCGCCCTCATACACGTCCGGGGTCCACATGTGGAACGGAACGATAGACACCTTGAATGCGAATCCGACCACGACCAGCGCCACCCCCGCAAACAGCAGTAAGTTGCCATCCGCTGCCCCGCGTGCCACTTCGGAAGTCACGAGCGCCAGATTCGTGCTTCCCGTGGCCCCGAACAGCAGCGCGATCCCGTAGAGCAGGAATCCGCTCGCGAAGGCTCCCATCAGGAAGTACTTGAGGGCTGCCTCGGACGACCTGGGATCGCTCCGGTTAAAGCCCGTGAGAACGTAAACCGACAGCGACATGAGCTCGAGCGAGACGAACACAACGATGAGATCACGTGATCCCGAGAGGAGCATCATCCCGATGGACGCCATCAGCACCAGGAAATAGAACTCCCCGACGTCCAGCCCCTCACGCCTGAGATAATCGAAGGCCAACAGAAAGCTGAGGAGTGTAGCTCCGAGAATCACGAAGTTCGTCCCGACCCGGAACCCGTCCATCGCGATCATTCCACTTCGAAGCGGCGCCTCGATGCCCGCCACGTACCCGTTGGCCAGGAGGGCCAACAGGACGCCGGCGACGGCCGTCCACCGAACCCAGGCGCGGCTCGGCCCCGAGCGGTCGCCACGCTGGAACACATCCAGGGCCAGAACCAGAAGACCCGTTGCAGCAAGGACGACCTCGGGCAGGAGCGCCCACAGGTAGTCGATCGGAGAGCTGAAGTCCAGGATCACCTGTCTATCCTCTCAGTCTACTCATCGATTCCGAGGATCGGCATGCGGTCGAAGCGCAGGTCCGAAACACCCATCTGCACCGGTGCGGAGACAGCCCGGTGCTCGACCTGTTCGATCAAGGCCTCCACGGACGCCGACGTCCGCGACAGGAACGGCTGGGGGTAGACACCAATCAGCACGATCATGACAAGTGCCGGGGCCAGGACGAGGCGCTCACGAACTCCGATGTCGCTGAGGACCCGGTTCTCCTCCCTGTCGACCTCGCCGTACAGCATCCGTTGCACCATGGGCAGCATGTACGCAGCCGCGAAGATCACCCCTGTCGCCGCGATGAATGCGACCACGGGATACTTCTGGAACGTCCCGAGGAGGATCAGGAACTCACCGATGAATCCGTTCGTTCCCGGGAGACCGATCGAACTCAAAGCGACAAGGAGGAAAGATGCCGCGAAGACGGGCATCACCTTCGCAATCCCGCCGAAGTCATCGATCATGCGCGTGTGCCTCCTCTCGTACAGCATCCCGACGAGGAGGAACAGGGCCCCGGTGGAGATTCCGTGGTTGACCATCTGCAGGATCCCGCCCTGGAGTCCCTGGGTCGTCAGGGAGAACAGACCCATCATCACGAATCCGAGATGGGCGACCGACGTGTAGGCCACGAGCTTCTTGGCGTCTGGCTGAACCGCCGCCACCCAGGCTCCGTAAATGATGCCGACCAGACTCAGCACCAGGATCGTGCCCACCACGACCGGGCTGGTGGCAGCGTGCGAGAAGAACGGCATCGCGAACCGGAGGAACCCGTACGCGCCCATCTTGAGGAGCACGCCGGCCAGGATCACTGAACCGGCGGTCGGCGCCTCCACGTGCGCATCCGGAAGCCAGGTGTGCAGGGGGAACAGCGGCACCTTGATCGCGAAAGCGAGCGCGAACGCCGAGAACAGGACGAACTGCAGGTCGCGGCCAATCGGCAACTGCACGAGGTCGTTGTACGCGAACGTGACCACCCCGTACTGGCGATAGTACAGGTACACGATCACCACGATCGCGACGAGCATGAGCAGGGATCCGATGGCCGTGAACAGGAAAAACTTCACGGCGGCGTAGACGCGGCGCTTCCCACCCCACACCCCGATGATGAAGTACATCGGAATGAGCATGATCTCCCAGAAGAGGAAGAACAGGAACATGTCCAGAGACACGAAAACGCCGATCATGGCGGCCAGCAGAAGGAGCAGCATGGCGTAGTACGCCCGCTGGTGACGCTGGATATAGGTAAAGGAGGCGAGGATCGCGAGCGGCGTCACGAACGTCGTGAGAAGCACCATGAGGATCGAGATACCGTCTATTCCGATCGTGAATCCGATGCCCCAGGCCTCGATCCACGGAACCGAGACGTAGTTCTGTATGGCGGCCGTGCCCGTACGAAACGTCCAGAACAGCGGAAGCGAGATCGCGAACGCGACCACGCTCGTCAGCATGGCCACGTACCGGGACTGCTCCTCCCGCACGATCAGGCACAGCGCTGCCCCTGCCATCGGCAGGATCAGCAGCAGGCTCAGGACCCAGTGGCTTTCGAAGAAATTGCTCAAGATTCTATTCGCTTGCTGGGATCGTCACAGCAGGAGCAGGGCGAGGATCAGCACCACGCCTGTCACGAACCAGAACATGTAACCGGCCACGCGACCCGTCTGGAACAGGCTCCCCACCCATCCCACCATCCGCGTACCGGACGCCATCGCGTTCAACGTGCCGTCGATGAGGCCGACATCCACGATCCGCCAGCACCCTCGCCACAGGGCGAGAAGCGGCAGGATGATCGTTCGATCGTACAACTCGTCGACGTACCATTTGTTATACAGGATACCGGCAAACCCGGTCGGTGTCTCGGACTCCGACGCTGGCCGATAACGCCGATGCACCAACGCCCTGAAGGTCAGGATGACCACGATCAGCGCCAGGCCTGTGGCCATGATCGCCCACACGGCCTCGCCTCCACCGAGCGGCGACTCGTGTGCCTGGTGGAGTCCGTGCTCTGTCATCACTTGCCGCGCTGGCTCCATTACCGGCTCCAGCCAGTGGTGCAGCGCATCCACCGCCGGCAGCGCCGGAAGGGACTCCGGAATCTGTATCCAGCCGCCTACCACCGATAGCAACGCCAGGATCGCGAGCGGTACCCACATGACCGCCGGGACCTCGCGCAAGTGCGGCTTCACATCAGCCCCGCTCCGGTTATCTCCGTGGAACGTGAGGACCATCAGCCGCGTCATGTAGCCGGCCGTGAGAAGAGCGGTCAGGATCGATACGACCCAGAGCACGGTGTAGCCATACGATCCTGCGCTCCAGATGATCTCATCCTTCGAGAAGAAACCGGCGAACGGAAAGATACCCGCGATCGCCAAGGTGCCGATCCACATCGTGCCCCAGGTGATCGGCAAGAGATTCTTCAGGCCCCCGTAGTTGCGCATGTCGTTGGGATCGTCATGCCGGTTCACCTGATGAAGCGCGTGGTGCATGGCATGAATTACGGCACCCGCCCCCAGGAACAGCAGGGCCTTGAAGAAGGCGTGGGTTATCAGGTGGAACATCCCTGCCGTAAACGCCCCGACCCCGACCGCCAGGAACATGTACCCGAGCTGCGATACGGTGCTGTACGCCAGCACTTTCTTAATGTCGTACTGCTGCATCGCGATCGTCGCCGCGAACAGAGCGGTTCCGGCGCCGATCGCGGCTACGGTCGCCTGAGAGACCGGCGCCATCGCGAACAGTACGCCCGCACGCGCAACCAGGTAGACGCCCGCGGTCACCATGGTCGCGGCGTGGATCAGCGCAGAGACCGGCGTCGGACCCGCCATAGCGTCAGGAAGCCATACGTACAGCGGAATCTGCGCCGACTTCCCCGTCGCGCCCAGGAACAGGAGCAGAGTGATCAGCGTGACGACACCGCCGCCGAACACGAGCGTTTCCGGGGCAGCAGCGAACACCTCTACGAAGTTCAACGTCCCGAAGTGCGTGAAGACGAGCAACATCGCGACCAGGAACCCGAAATCACCAATCCTGTTCACGATGAACGCCTTCTTTCCCGCCGACGCAAATTCCCGGTTCTCGTACCAGAAGCCGATGAGCAGATAGGAGCAAAGGCCGACCCCTTCCCACCCCACGAACACGATTGCGAAGTTCGCGCCCATCACGAGTACCGACATGAAGAACACAAACAAATTCAGGTACGAGAAGTACCGGCTGTAGCCAGGGTCATCCCGCATGTAGCCGATGCTGTAAACATGAATCACGGACGAGACGCCCGTGACCACCAACAGCATGAGGATCGAGAGCTGATCGAACTGCAGATCGACGCCGATCGACAGATCACCGACCGCCATCCAGGTCCACAGCGACACGATCGCCGGATCGTGTGGCATCGCCGAATGCATGGCCAGGAAGTTGGCCAGAACCACGGCGAAGGACGCCATGATGGCCAGCGGCCCGATCAGGCCGGGCACCCGCTTGCTGTCGCGCCACAGGAACGCCCCGAGACCATTGATCACGAACCCCAAGAGTGGGAACAGGAGGATCAGTCCCGGAAGAATCGGGTGATACCCGCCGTCAGCGTGCTGCGCGACCCGGAGGAACGACTCGAGGAAGTTCACCATTTCAAGAGATTAAAGCGATCGACATCCACGAGCTCGTAGTGCCGGAAGATGGCGATGATGATGGCCAGCCCGACCGCGGCTTCCGCTGCCGCGACGGCCATAACGAAGAAAACGAACACCTGCGCCTCGATGCCCAGCGACCGGGAGAACACGACAAGCGTCAGGTTCACCGCGTTGAGCATCAGCTCGATGCACATGAACATGATGATCGCGTTGCGCCGGAGCATGATCCCGACCGTTCCGATCGTGAACAGCAGCGCGCTGAGTATCAGTGAATAGGTTTCGATATCCATTCCGTACTCACGGTGCCCTTTGGCGCGCCAGCACGATGGCGCCCACGATGGCCACCAGCAGGAGCAGCGAAGTGATCTCGAACGGTACCAGATAGCTCCGGAACATCGGATCGGCCACCATGCCGACGGCCCCCCTGGACCGGAGCATGGCGTCCATGGTCTCCTGCCCCATGCCCCCCGCCATCGACGTGACGTGCCCGCCCCTCAGCGTCACCAACAGAAGACCGAAGAATGCGCCGCCGCCCACGATGGCAAGCATGCGGTACAGCGGACCCCGCAGGTCCCTCTTCTCCGTACGGCCGAGGTTGAGAAGCATGATGACGAACAGGAACAGGACCAGAATGGCCCCTGCGTACACGATCAGGTTGACCGCCGCGATGAAGTGCGCATCCAGGAGGACGAAGACCCCCGACAGCGCGAAAAAGGCCATGACCAGGTACATCAGGCTTGCCAGGGGATTGCGGGCCAGCACCATGCCGGCAGCCCCACCAATCGCCATGACGGCGAACAACACGAAGAAAAAGTCTACGATCATTCGGACAATGGGTCAGCGGGATCCCACAACGCCGTGACCTGATGGTCGTTCTCGCACAGCCGTGCCAGGTCGTAGACCCAGCGCTCACGGCTGTACTCGGCGTTCTCGTAGTGGACCCCTAAGTGAATCGCCTCTACGGGACATACCTCCTGGCAGAAGCCACAGAAGATGCAACGGAACTCGTCGATCTCGTAGACCGCAGCGTACCGCTCCCCGTTCTCGTCCTCCGCAGGAATCAGTTTGATGCAATTGACTGGACAGACGGTCGGGCAGAGCCCGCAGCCCACGCACTTCGCGCGACCATCTTCGTGAACCGCCATCCGGTGCGTGCCTCTCCAGCGGGGTCCAAGCTCCCACTTCTCGTCCGGATATTGCTGAGTCGGCTTGTCGGTCCGCATGAAGTGCTTGAACGTGATGCCGAGCCCCTTGCTGATGGCTCGCACGTACGAAGTCTCACTCTCGGGACGCACGACGACACTCACCTCACCCGGCATATCGATCTTCCTCGCTTCCACTGGCGGCCATCGCGGCATGTCCCGACCGGTGCTTCTTTCTCGTCCTCGCGGTCGCTCCACGGACCAGGCGGCCGCTATCGATTACGTAAAGGAAGAACAGCATGAGAATCAGATTGAGACCGAACAGGGCCGCGGAGAAACCTATCCCCACTGACACGTCGGCCGAGTCCAGCGCGAAGATGGCCACGGCCATCAGCATGATGTACACCATGAGAGCCGGCACGAAGACCTTCCAGCCCAGGTCCATCAACTGGTCGTAGCGGAATCGGGGGATCGTCCACCGTATGAACATGAAGAACACGACGAATAGCGTCGTCTTCATGGTAAACGCCACCAACGTCAGCAGAGTCTTCCACCACGTGGGATCACCGACCACCGTGCCATCTGCCAGCACGCGGATGTTGTCTCCCTGCCAGAACGGAATGTCCCACCCTCCGAAGAAAAACACGGAAATCAGAGCCCCGGTCGTAATCAGGTGGAAATACTCGCCAAGAAAGAACATTCCGAATTTCATGGAAGAGTATTCTGTGTGGTATCCACCCACGATCTCGGCTTCCGCTTCCGGTAGATCGAACGGAACCCGGTTCGTTTCAGCGAGACCCGAGACCAGAAAGAAGAACCCGGACACCATCAGTGGAAGAATGAACCACATTCCGTACGTCGCCGGTCCCGCAGCAAACGACTGCTGCATCGACACGAGAACCGGCATCTCTACGTTGCCCGCAAGCATCAGGACCGGGACCAGACTCATCGCCAGCCCGATCTCGTAACTGATCATCTGCGCCGAGCCCCGCAGTCCACCGAGAAACGAGTACTTGCTGTTCGAGGACCAGCCGGCCATCACCACCCCGTACACGGCCAGCGAAGAGATGGCCAATACGTAAAGGAAACCGATCGGTACGTCCGCCACGATCATGTCCACGCGGCCCCAGCGTGTCGGCAACGGGGACCCTAGCGGAATGACTCCGAACAGAACCGTGGCCGGAAACAGGGCCAGGGCCGGTGCGAGAATGAAGAACTTCTTGTGCGCCGCCCCCGGCGTGACCTCTTCCTTCAGGATGAACTTGAGGCCATCGGCCATGACCTGCAGAATACCCAGCGGACCTACACGGTTCGGGCCACTCCTATCCTGCATGAAACCGGCGACTTTCCGCTCCATGTACGTCGACAACGCGACGCCAAGCAGAAGGATGATGAAGAAAACGATGGTTTTCAGGATTGTGGCGACGACGAAGGCCGTGCCGGTGACCGCCTCCATTCTGCCCCCTATTCCACAGCGACGGCCGGCTGCCCGGCCTCGCTGAGAAGTTCACCCCTGAGGCCGAGTCCGGTCCACGAGAGATCTTCCATCCCTGTCGTGCCCGCGGCCATCGCTTGAAACGCAGATCTCACGTCGAGGACACCTTCGCCCACACCCAAGTGCTCGAGCAGCCGGCTCAGCGACATCCACGCCGGACGCGCCACGCCCGGAGCTCTCAGAGCCTGGTGGAAACGCTGCACTCGGCCTTCGTAATTGACGAAGGTCCCTTCCATCTCCGGCACCGAAGCCGCGGGGAGAATCGCCGTCGCGTTGGCCGTTGCTGGATACAGTTGCGACCCCACGTAGAGGAAGAATCCAGCGTTCGCTCCGTAGTCGGCGGGAGCCTCGGCCAGGGCGTCGCCCAGCACCATCAGCACGCCACCGCCCGGCACATCAGGGAGTGTGTCGGAACGCTTGAATCCATGGAGCTCGGCGCCTGTCACGTTGGGTGCCCGGTCAGCCCGGAGCTTGAGCTTCGGGAAACCCGGGAGAGTGATTTCTTCACCTTGCTCTGCACGGAAGGTGCCGTCGTCGATACCCAGATTGCTGAGGAGACCCCGCAGATAATACAGGCTCTCGTTGGCCGCGCCCGCGGACACCACCGCCGCGCCGTCTCCCGCCTCGAGCCGTCCGGCGATCCAGGTGAGCGCCTCATTCCAGCTCGCGGGCTCCAGCTCACCGTCCATCCGGATTAGCGGCGCCTCGGCCCGCACGCCTCGGTTCGCCATGACCAGGTGTCGGCGGCCGTAGTCACACATCCAGTAAGAGTTCACGTCCGGGTTCAGACGGGGCTTCGTCCGGACGATCTGATTCTCCACGACGTCGATGTTGATGTTGCAGCCAGTCGAGCAGCCGGGACAGATTCCAGGCGCCGAGTCCATGTCCCACGCCCGCGCCTTGAACACGAAGTCCTCGTGAACCAGTGCGCCGACCGGGCACACGTCCACGATGTTGCCTCGGAAGGCGTGATCCAGATCCTTGCCTGGGAACGTGTCGATGTAGGCCTTGTGTCCGCGCTGAGCCACTACGAGCGCGTTGTCTCCGGCCAGCTCTTCCATGAACCGGACGCACCGGGTGCACACGATGCAGCGGTCACCGAAGTACAGGATGTCGTCCGCCACGCGATCGCGTCCGAGCACGAGCTTGGCTTCGTCGTAACGGCTGCGCAGCTGGCCCGTCTCGAAAGCGTAATCCTGCAACATGCACTGACCCGCCGCGTCACAGATCGGGCAGTCGAGCGGGTGGTTCAGCAGCAGGAACTCGATGACCGACTTCCTCGCCGTTTCTGCCGTCTCGCTCGTCGTGTACACGACCATGCCGTCCTGCGCTGGAAAGACGCACGACGGCTGCAGTTTGGGCTGGCCCTCGATCTCCACGAGACACATGCGGCACTGCGCCGGCCGGCTCGGGATGCCGGGGTGGTAACAGTAGTGAGGCACGACGATGCCCGCATGCTCTGCCGCCTGCAGAACCGTAGTGCCGGCCTCTACCGTAACCTCGACAGCGTCGATGGTCAGCGTGACGTGGTTCGTTGTGTCGCTCATCCGTCGGCGACTCCTCGATACAGCTCTGGTCTCAGCACCTGATCAGCGTTTCGTATTCGTCGCGGAACTTGTCCAGCGAGGAGCGGAGCGGGAACACGACGCTGTCCGCCAGGGGACAGATCGTGCGCCCCGTCATCTGCTCGCACAGGTGGTACAACGTGTCGATGTCCGACAGGCTGCCCTCACCCCGTTCGATGCGGTGCAGGAGCTGCGCCGTCCACGATGTTCCCTCACGGCACTGCACACACTGACCGCAGGACTCGTGGGCGTAAAACTGGGCGATCCTGCGCATGGCCCGGACGATGTTCGTGTCTTCGTCCATCACGATGGGCGACGCCGTGCCCAGCGCGCTTCCCGCCTCGGCCATCCCCTCATACGTGCCCTCGCAATCGAGCTCATCCGCTGTCAGCATGGCGGTGGACGACCCACCAGGGATCACTGCCTTGATCTTCTTCCCGTTCGGAGCTCCGCCGCACACGTCGTAGATCACGTCCTTGAGCGCGATCCCCATGGGGAGCTCGTACGTACCGGGTCTGACCAGGTGTCCCGAACAGCACCACAGCTTGGTCCCCGGGCTCTTCTCTGTGCCCCACTGCCTGTACCAGTCCGCACCCTCGGCGACGATCATCGGCACGGCCGCGATCGTCTCAACGTTGTTGACCGTCGTGGGACGACCGAAGACGCCCGCCTGCGCCGGGAACGGGGGCTTGATCCAGGGTTCCGCCCGTCCGCCCATCAGCGAGCTCATGAGCCCCGTTTCTTCACCCGCGATGTAGGCCCCAGCCCCGATGTGCACGGTCACGTCGCAATTCCAGCCACTGCCGAGGATGTTCTGTCCAACGTACCCGGCCTCGTAGGCCTCGACGACGGCGTCGGTGACAATCCGGCTGACCGGGAAAAACTCCCCGCGCACATAGATGTAGACGTGCTCGGCGCGAATCGCTCGCGCCGCGATCAGGCACCCCTCAATCAGGAGGTGCGGCACCCAACGCAGGACCTCGCGATCCTTGAACGCGCCGGGCTCGCTCTCGTCCGCGTTGCAGCACAGGTAATGTGGACCGGTCGGCTCCTGGGGCATGAAGCTCCACTTCACGCCGGTCGGAAAACCGGCTCCTCCCCTGCCCCGGAGGCCCGATTCCTTCACCACGTCGGTGATCGCGCCAGGCTCCATCTCCAGCGCCCTGGGAAGTGTGGCGTACCCCCCGAGCTCCTTCCAACCTGCAAGCGTCCGGGCCTTCTCGTCACCGAAGTGGCGCGAGAGGAGCGTGTTGACTTCCAGGTCGTGGCTGTACGGGTAACCCATGGGTTGTCGCCCGCCTAGTCCAGTTCGTCCAGGATCGCCGGCACCTGGTCCGGCGTCACGTTCTCGAAATAACAGTCGTTGACCTGCACCGCCGTTGCGAATCCGCACGCGCCCAGGCACTCCGCCTCGATCACCGTATACTTGCCGTCTTCCGACACCTCGCCCGCCCGGGTCTCCGTCTCGGCGAGGAAGCGCTCGAACACTTCGTCCGCCTCGTGCAGGTGGCACGATATGCAAGTGCAGACCTGGATGAAGTGCCTGCCGACGGGGTGCTTGTTGTACATGGTGTAGAAGGTGGCGACCGATCGGACATAGGCCGGGGTCAGATCCAACGCACCGGCGATCTGCTCCATGCTTTCGTCCGAAACCCAGCCATTCCTCTCCTGTGCATATCCGAGCATTGGCAGGAGGGCCGCTCGTTTCTCAGGGTAGCGACTCAGCGCCTTCTCCAGCCGGTCTTTGCCTTCGTCGTCCTCGAATAGCCGCTCGACAGGACGGAGCTCGGCTATCTGGAACGCCTGGGAGCTGGCGGCCGCCGGATGTATCGGGTTCTTCACTGGATCTCCGTATCGATCATCGATCGATCTCGCCCAGGACGATGTCGATGGACGCATTACAGGTGATCACGTCAGAGACGAGTCCTCCCTCCACCATGTGAGGAAGCGAAGCGAGATTCACGAACGAGGGACCGCGGAATCGGCACCGAACGGGCTTCGATCCGCCATCGGAAATGATCCCGAAGCCGAGCTCGCCCTTGGTGGCCTCGATCGAGTACCAGACATCGCCCGCCGGAACCTGAAGACCCTCCATGACGAGCTTGAAGTGCGAGATCATGGCGTCGATCGAGGACATGGCCTCGCTCTTGTCCGGCAGGATCACCGCAGGATCCTGCACGTTGATCGGCCCACCCGGCAGCCGGTCCAGGGCCTGCTGGATGATCCGCACGCTCTGCCGCATCTCCTCGAGACGAACCAGGTAGCGATCATACGTGTCGCCCACCACCCCCACCGGCACGTCGAAGTCGTACTCATCGTACCCGAGGTACGGACGAGCCTTGCGGACGTCGTACGCCACGCCACTCCCACGAAGGTTCGGACCCGTGAGTCCGAAATCGAGAGCCGTCTCGGCGTCGATCACCCCGACATCGATCATCCGCCCCTGCCAGATCGAGTTCCTGGTCAGGAGTCTCTCGGTCTCGTCGAGGGTCGCGGGCAGGCCTTCGACGAACTCGCGACAGGCCTCCACCCACCCGACGGGCAGGTCCGCAAGCATGCCTCCCACGCGGGTGGCCGATGTAGTGATCCGCCCGCCGCAGTACGCCTCGTGGAGATTGTAGATGCGCTCGCGCTCCGAGAACGTGTACAGAAATACCGTCGTCGCGCCGAGATCCATCGCGCCCGTGCCCAACCACAGCAGGTGGCCCAGAATCCGGTTCAGCTCGCTCAGGATGACGCGGACAACGCGGCAGCGTGGCGTGATCTCTACTCCCAGCAAGCTCTCGACGGCGAGGACATAGCCGACGTTATAGAGCATGGGCGCCAGGTAGTCCATCCGGTCCGTGTACGGAATCACCTGGTTCCACTCGCGGTACTCGCACGTCTTCTCGATGCCGGTGTGCAGGTAGCCGATGTGGGGAATGCACCGCACGACGGTCTCGCCGTCAAGCTGCAGCACGAGCCGGAGGACGCCGTGCGTGGCCGGGTGCTGGGGCCCCATGTTGATGACCATCTTCTGGCCTGCCAGATCGTCCGGTGCCTCCTGCCCGCCCTCGGGGCCCGGAACCTCTGGAGCCTCCGTCTCGAGGACGCCAGCCAGCGCGAGCTCCTCCCTTGCGTAGACATCCTCCATCGAACGATTGAGGGCGCGCCTCACCTGCTCGGAACGCGTGAATCGACCCCGCAGCGGAAAGTCCTTTCGAAGCGGGAAGCCCTCGTCGTAGTTCTCCGGCATCAGGATTCGCCGAAGGTCGGGGTGGTCCGCAAAGTGCACACCGTACATGTCATAGACTTCACGCTCGAGCCAGTCGGCCGCCGCGTACAGGTCCACAGCACTCTGGACGGACAGTTCCGAACGCGGCAGGAGCACCAGGAGCCGCAGCATGTGACCATGCCGCATCGACCACAGCTGGTACCACACCTGGATCACGAGGTCACCGCCGGGATCGGCCCCCATCACGTCGAGCAGCAGGTCATAGCTCTGACCCGCATCGGTCTTCAGGAAGCTCAGCGCCTCGTGAATTCGCGCCGGCTCAATCGTGATCACAGGAGTGCCGACCGGATCTATCCGGACCGCACGGACTGCTTCTCCGAAACGGCTCCGCAACGTCTGGACCGATGGGCTCTGCTCCGCGTCGATCAGCGGCTCCGTACCGATCACCAGTTCAGGTATGGATGGTGCTGCAAGGGTTGAAGGCATTGCTCAGTCCTGGTGCTCCAGGAGACGCTCGCGGCGATCCCGGGGACGTCGAACGGCGGAGGTTGCCTCCACGCCGCTCACGCGGTTCTGACCGGTCGAGTTGCCAAACGGCTGGGCCACGAGCTCGATGGCCTCAGGCGGCAGGTTGGGCTGGCCCGCGGAGTCCGGACTCTCTTCCCGGTGCACCGGGTTCATCAGGGACTCTCCCTTGATCTTCTCCTGGATCATCATGAGACCGTACAGAAGGCTCTCCGGCCGCGGCGGGCAGCCTGGAATGTAGACATCGACCGGCACGAGCTGGTCGATTCCCTGTACGATCGTGTAGTTGTCGAACATCCCCCCCGAGCTGGCGCACGCCCCCATCGAGATGCACCACTTGGGCTGAGGCATCTGGTCCCAGATCCGTCTGAGGATCGGAGCCATCTTATAGGACACCCGCCCGGCCACGATCATCAGGTCGGCCTGGCGGGGGCTGAACGAAAACCGCTCAGCGCCGAAGCGGGCGATGTCGAACTTGGATGTGGCCGATGCCATCATCTCGATCGCGCAGCACGCCGTTCCCATCGGCATCGGCCACAGCGAATTGCGACGCGACCAGTTAACCACTGCATCGACTTTGGTGGTGATCCACGACACGGGGGCCCCGGTGTCCACGTCCCCGCCCGCCGGGTTCATTGTCGGAAGCCTCTTTCGTTCATCGGCCATGCGTCAGTCCCACTCCAGCGCACCCTTCCTCCACGCGTAGGCCAGCCCCACGGCGAGGACGAAGATGAAGATGAACATCTCGATCAGTCCGAAGAGCCCCAGATCTCGGAAAACGACCGCCCAGGGCAGGAAGAATATTACTTCGATATCGAACACGATGAAGAGCATCGCGACGATGTAGAACTTGACCGAATAGCGCTGCCTCGTATCACCCAGGGGGTCGATGCCCGACTCATACGGCATCGCCTTGACAGCGCTTGGCCGATATGCGCTAGCCAGGTGAGACAGCAGGAGGAACATGCCCGAAGTGAGCAATCCGACAACGAACAGTATCATGACGCCGATGTATGCCTGCTTCATCGCCCGTCCACATCGTTTGTGAAATTGTTCACGAACCGTGCCGATAATAGCGCTGCCCGCTGTGTAGCGTCAAGCAAGCGGGCACGGCCACCGAAAACACGCTATTATGCTGTCATACAGGCTTTTTCGGCACTTTGGCGAGTGTTTCGCGGGGCCGCGCGACACAAGAGAGCATGGTCGGCGTTCCGGGACAAGTGTTAGAACGAATCGAGACGTCGGACGGTCGCCTCGCGGTGGAACGGCATGGCCCCGCGGAAGGCCAACCGGTGATCGTCTGCCTCCACGGTTTGAGCGCGAACCGCGCAACATGGAGACCGGTTGCACGTCGTCTGGCCGACCGGCACCAGTTCCTGCTGATGGACCTGCTGGGGCGAGGCGACTCCGACACCGCCCCCCACGCCCGCTACGACCTGGACTCGGAGGTCAGGAGGTTGGTTTCGGCGCTCGAGCGGATGCGGGTGCTCCGCCCCGTTCTCGCCGGCCATTCCCACGGCGCAGCCATCGCACTCGCGGCAGCCGAGCATCTCGATGCCCGGGGCCTCTTCCTCGTAAACCCCATCACTCCCGATGTGCGCCGACCGGCGCTCCTCGGTTTGCTCTCCCTTCCTTTCGTTCGCTCCGGCCTCGGACCGGTGCTGCGCATCTTCCGCCGACCGCTCACTCGCTATATCCTCGTGCGGCGAGTGTTCGCAGACGACCGCTATGTCACGAACGAAACAGTGAGCCGGTACGCGACTCCGTGGCGTGATCCGGATAGGGCGGCCGCGCTCCCCGGGATCCTGGGTGCCTGGAACCCCGAGGAGCTGAGGCCGTGGGCGCGGCGAGCCGACCGGCCCGTCAGAGTTGTGGCCGGCGCGCACGACCGGCGCATCGGAGCGGAGTTGGCTCGGAGGTGGGCGGGAGAGCTGGGCGCCTCGTTCGACCTGCTGCCGGACTGTGGACACTCGGCACCGGAGGAAAAACCCGACGAGACTGCTGCGCTTCTCGCGAATCTGCTGCA
Source organism: Akkermansiaceae bacterium (assembly GCA_964195715.1). Taxonomy (GTDB): domain Bacteria; phylum Gemmatimonadota; class Gemmatimonadetes; order Palauibacterales; family Palauibacteraceae; genus Benthicola. The sequence continues at coordinate 36,941 of CAXMRU010000224.1, forward strand.
TACAGTCCAGGACAGGGAAAGAGGATACGACACAGAATGATCAAGAGCGACCGCTGGATCCGACGCATGGCACGTGAACACGGGATGATCGAGCCGTTTACCGACGGCCAGGTCAGTGAGGGCGTCATCTCGTACGGGCTCTCCAGCTACGGCTATGACATGCGCGTTTCTGACGAATTTCGGATCTTCCACAACGCCCTGTCTCCCCTCGTCGATCCTAAGTCGTTCGACGAGCGTTCCTTCATCGAATACCAGGGCGACTTCTGCATCGTGCCTCCGAACTCCTTCGCCCTCGCGCGCTCCGTGGAGTACTTCCGCATCCCGCGCAACGTCCTGACGATCTGCGTCGGAAAGAGCACGTACGCCCGCTGCGGCATCATCACCAACGTCACTCCGTTCGAGCCCGAGTGGGAAGGCCACGTTACGCTGGAAATCAGCAATACGACTCCGCTTCCCGCCAGGATCTATGCGAACGAGGGCATTGCCCAGGTCCTGTTCTTCGAGTCGGACGAGGAGTGTGAGACGAGCTACGCCGACAAGAAGGGCAAGTACCAGGGCCAGACGGGAGTCACACCGCCCCGCCTATGAACCGGCGGAGCCCGCTGCCCGTCCGGTACCGAGTCCTCGACCGTCCGAGCGAACAGCAGCAGCGGCAGCGAATACCCAACCGAGGAGGAAGCACAGCCCTCCCAGCGGAGTAACGGCCCCCAGCCAGCGCACTCCGGTGAGCGCCAGGAGGTAGAGGCTCCCCGAGAACACGACCGTTCCGGCGACGAACATCCAGCCGGCTCTTGCCCAATACGCATCCGGCCAGCGCTCGGTCGCCAGACCTACGAACAGGAGCGCCATCGCGTGCGTCAACTCGTAACGCACACCCGTCTCGTAAACCGCAAGCAGGTCCGCCGGTATCCGTGATTCGAGGCCGTGAGCGCCGAACGCGCCGGCGGCCACCCCGATGAACGCGGACGCGGCGCCGAAAAGCAGGTATTTCTTGTGCATGACGTAAGATGGATGGACTCGAGCCGTCACGCGAGCCCGGAACTTGCACAGAATACTAGCGGCAGCGTGCATCCAGCACCGTCGTAGCACGACCGGAGACACCTTGGAAGGAACAGCATGAGCAACGAGACGGACAACGCCGGGAAGCCGAGACTGGTGGTCCTCCTGGGGGACGCCGAGCTGACGCCAGAGCTGAGGGACGCCCTGGCGGCCTTCCCAGGCGTCGTGCGTACCGCGGACAACAAGCAGGCCGTGTGGGACGGCATCGCCAAACAGGGTGAGCTGATTCTCACGGCTCTCGACCCGTCGCTTCTCGCGGACCTGGCCCGAGAGCCCGGGCGTGCGGCCGATGGCCTCCGAGCGGGCACCGAGGTCCGTGCACGATCTCCGCAGCCGTTCGAGCCTAATCGCCTGTACGAGGACGCACGCACTTACGTCGCGGACACTTTGTCGGAAGTCCGCACTGGCGGAGAGCCGGACTTTGACCAGGGCCGACTGTTCGCCGAGCGGATGCACACCGACCTCCTGCGAGACAACAGTCTCGTCAACCGGTGCCTCGAGCCGCACGAGAGCTATGACCTGGCGAGTCACTGCGTCAACGTGGCCGTCCTGGGAGGGAAGATCGCTCTCGGCATGGTGTCCGACATCGAGGACGCGGTGGAAGTCATACACGCCGGCCTGCTGCACGACATAGGCATGGCCAGGCTCCCCAAGGAAATGCTCCGCAAACAGGGCACATGGTCGGAGAAAGAGCGAGAGGCCCTCCAGCAGCACCCGATCTATGGCGCAGAGATCCTCGAGCGCTGCGCCCCGCGATGCGAGTGGCTGAAGCGAGCCGTTCTGCAGGAGCACGAGCGAGCACGCGGCCAGGGTTATCCTTACGGTCTACGCGACGAGGATCTCGACCCGATCGCTCGGATCCTTGGAGTGGCGGACGTGTTCGAGGCCCTGGCGCACCCCCGCACGTACCGGTCTCCCTACACTGCCCTGCAGGCGCTCGAAAGAGTCGTCGGAATGCAGGAGGAGTATTTTTCACCCCAGGTAGTTTCGGCGCTTGTCAATGAGATCTCGGCCTTCCCGCTCGACAGCTACGTGCAGATCAGCTCGGGAGAGATCGGGCGCGTGGTCGCCACGGATCCAGCTAACATACTCCGACCCCGGATCGAGCTGGTGTGGGATGCGGACTGGAACCGTATCGAGGAGCCGAGCATGCTCGATCTTGGGGCGCGGCCCGATCTGACTGTCGCCCGTGCTCTGCTGGATTCAGAGCTGCCCATTACCTGAGCAATTCCACGCAGTCGCTACCATAGGAGGAAGGGGGCGGAGCCAGGCGCCGCCCCCTTCCTCGTGTTGTGGAACCTCGGTTCTTGCCTTTGCGGCTTCTCAGGCTGTATCAGTTGAGCTTTCGTTCGGTATGAGCACGGCAGACGTCACCGCGGACCGCCAAAGCAGTCCTACTCCCCTCCAGTGCCAGGTGTTGATCGCCTCAGCGCCTCTCTCCTTGAGTCGGATCGCGTGGTTCAGCATCCTCTGCTGGACCTCGGTTGGATTCTCGCCGATCGCTTCCTCGGCAATGACGATCATGTCCTCCGCGAGAGACAGCAGACGCTGAGCGTCCTCCACCGTGGGCCTCTCCCCATTCAGCACCGCGAACAATGCAAGCTCTTCAGCTCGATGAGCTTGGGCGACGGTCCGTCGGTACCACCCGTGCTCGAATGAGAACCTGGCCCTGTGCTGCATCTCGCCCGCCCGGAAAAGAAGGATCTCCTGCTGGAGCGTTGGATCCGGGATCAACTCCCCTGCAAGCCGAATCGCCTCTCCTCCCCGCGCGATCGCGAAGCGAGCCACCGCTTCCGGATCGAGGTCGAAATCCGGGTGACGATGGCGCATCCGGTCAGCGATCTGCAGCGCCAACACGAGACGCTCACCCGCGCCTACGAGGTCGCCGCCGTCCCGCAAGGCATACGCCTCACCCAGGAGGCCCTGGAGCCTGGCCTCGAGGTCGGTGAGGCGCGCGAACTCGTCGCTCGCCTCACCGATCCTCTCGACCAGACTCTCTACTCGTCCAAAGAGCTCATCGATCGCCGACTCCCCGTGCCGCTCGAACATCGCCCGGACCAGCAGCATCCGGCACTCTCGGGCCTGGGTTCGGGCCGCATCCTCATCACCGTTCCTCAGGAGCTGCCGCGCTTCCCGGAAACACTCACGACCCTGCCCGAAGGGTGGCGCATCCGCCGACATCTCCATCGAAAGGGAAATGTCGTCAATCACGACCTCGGCCAGATCGGCATCCCCTACTACCTGGAGCTCCATGTCGGCATTCACGCCGAGGTCACCCGACGTGTCGCCCGGCCCGGTCGGGCTGTCGTCGCAGGCCACCGCTCCGCCCATAACCAGGGCGGCTAGCATCAGCATCCGCAGTCGCTTCGCCATCTCGGCCCTCCCCGTTTCGACCGGATCCTCGCCGGTCACCGTTATCGGTAGAGACAATTCAACCCCAAGACGACTCAAGCTGGCTGGAGGTCACTCGTCGGAAGGTTTCTTCGGGGGCTGGCGCTTGCGGCCGCGGGGCAGCGGCTCGGCCAGGTACGATTCGACGACAGGATCAAACGGGCCCAGCCGTACCATGCGTCCGAAACTGATTTCGGCGGCGGCGGTGTGGATATGCACGATGTGGAGCACACCGTCGGTGTCCTGCCACTGAGCGCGTCCGGTGCCCGGAACCGTCCCGGTCGCCTTCGTCACGACGCGTGCCTCGATACCCGCATGGCCGGGACGGTTGAACTGGACCGCGGAGACGGGTCGAAAGTGTCGATCTCGAATCCGGCCGACGCCGATCGCTGTGATCAGGCCGACCGCGGCTGAAACGAGGACCACCAGAGGAAACCGGGGCGCCGCCGAGCCCAAGCCAAGATCGTGAATCGCTCCGTTCCAGGTCAGACCCGTCACTGCGGTGACCACAAGTACGACGGCAGGCCGGAACAGGTCTCGATCCGCGATTCGTCCCCACGCGAAACAAGCCAGACCACCTGCTCCGGCAAGCAGGAAGACGAGGTTGTACCAGCCCCGCAGGAAGTCCAGGTAGTTCATTGCGACCTACAGAAGGCTGTTGAGAAAGTCAGCCCTCCAAAGCGGGGACCGCGCCCCCATCGAGCGCGCTCCCCGCTTGCTGAAACCTTTGCTTCCGCTCTCCCGTTCGCGCAACTCAGAGCTGTACCAGCTCCATCGTGCCCCGGACGGATGCCGCCGAAGCCTCGAGGGCCAAACGTTCCTCGTCGGACAACTCGACCTCGATCACACCTTCCAGGCCGCCTCGACCGATCTTGCACGGCACGCCGAGGAACAGACCATCGAGCCCGAACTCTCCCTCCAGCCACGCGGCGCACGGGAGTACCCGCATCTTGTCGCGGGCAATCGCCTCGACCATCTGGACCGCACCGGAAGAGGGTGCGTAGTAAGCAGAGCCCGTACCGAGGAGCTTCACGATCTCGCCGCCGCCCTTCCGGGTCCGCGCGACCAGGGCCTCGATCCGATCCGCGGCCATGAGCTGCGTGAGCGGGATGCCGCCCACGCTGACCGTGCTGACGATCGGGACCATGCTGTCGCCGTGCCCGCCGAGCACCAACGCCTGGATGTCTTCCACGCTTACGTCCAGTTCCATGGCGACAAAGCTTCGGAACCGGGCCGTGTCCAGGATCCCCGCCATGCCGATCACGCGCTCGCGCGGAAAGCCGGCGACCTCCTTGGCTACGTACGCCATCACGTCGAGCGGGTTCGTGACCATCACGATGATCGCGTCCGGGCTGTGAAGCTTGATCTGTTCGGCCACCCCGGCGATGATCTGCGTGTTCTTCTGCAAGAGGTCGTCCCGACTCATTCCCGGCTTCCGGGCCAGCCCCGCGGTCACGACATAGATACCCGAGCCCGCGGTGTCCGCGTAACTCTGGGCTCCCGTAACCATGGTGTCGAAGCCCTCCACGGGTGCGGACTCCCACTGGTCCAACGCCTTGCCCTGCGGTACGCCCTCCAGGATGTCGACCAGCACTACTTCCCGAGCGAGCTCGCGCTCCGCAATTCTCTGCGCTGCGGTCGCGCCGACGTGGCCAGCTCCGACTACGGTTATCTTGTCCACGGTGACCGTCCTTGAGTGGAGAGTTTGGATTGGGTCTGTCGTCAGAAGAACGGGTGCGGGGGAGGCCGCGCCACGAGTCTTCCAGATTCCAACCTACCCTGCCTGCGTCGATGCGCAACCGGTGGTTGGGCCTTCAGCCGCCGACCTGGCTCAGGGCTCTGAGTCCGCCGCTTCCGCGAGCCGTCCCGAGCTGCAGAAGGTGCCGTTCGGGCTTGCCGGCAAGCGCCTCACGAACCGCGTGGACGATGTCCCCGGTGGCTCTCAAAGGGGTCTTCAGATCCACCTCGTGCGTGCCGAACAGGCAGGTCCTCAGCTTTCCGTCCGCGGTGAGCCGCACCCGATTGCAGCGGTCACAGTAGTTATGGGACAGCGGTGTGATGACACCGACCGTCCCAGGAGCGCCGTCGAATCGGAAGTACGTGGCTGGCCCGTTCCCCATCGGTCCGGCGGCGGACCGCAGGTCGCCGATGTCCTGGAGGCGCTGGAGCACCGAGTCCGTGGACAGAAATCGCTTCGAGAGATGGAGGTTGTCTCCCGTTGGCATGAGCTCGATGAACCTGACGTGCCACGGCCGCTTCCGGGTGATTTCAGCAAAGTCCTCAATCTCGTCGTCATTGAGGCCTCGCATGAGAACCGTATTGATCTTGAGAGGAGCGAAACCCAGGCGTTCCGCCGCAGCGAGTCCCTCCAGCGTGGCGTCGAAGAAGCGCTCGGGACGACGGGCCACATCGCGGAAACGTTCCCTGCGCAGCGTGTCCAGGCTTACGTTCACCCGGTTGACGCCCGCCTCCTTGAGATCCATTCCGAATTGAGGAAGCAGGATCGCGTTCGTCGAAAGCGCAATGTCTTCGATGCCCGGAATCGCGGAGATCTGTCGTACGAGATCCGGGAGGTCGCGCCGCACCAGTGGTTCCCCTCCCGTCAGCCGGATGCGACGGAGCCCGTGCTCCGCCATCTGACGAACGACGGAACTGATCTCCTCGTATGTGAGGAACTCGTCCCGGTCAATCCACTCGAGCCCTTCGACCGGCATGCAATACGTGCACCGGAGATTGCACTTGTCGGTGACCGAGATCCGGAGGTAGTCGATCCGGCGACCGAACTGATCGTGCATCGCTTTGCCGCCAGCCCCGAGGATCATTCGCTCCCCCTCACGATCGTCGAAGCCCCGCGCGCGCCCGCCTCGGGGGTGTGCCCCCCCAGCCACTCGCTGGTTCCATCCGCGTACTCCTCGCGTTTCCACAGAGGCAGGCGACGCTTCAGTTCTTCGATCACGTAAGCGGAGGCCTCGTAGGCCGGCCTTCGGTGCGCTGCCGACACGGCTACGACCAGGCTGACGTTGGGAGGCTCCAGGCTGCCGATTCGGTGCTGGACTCCAATCGCCGAAGCTCCCGTGCGTGCCAGCGCTTCTCGCGAGATCTCCTGAAGTACGTCTGCGGCCATTCCCACGTAAGCGTCATAGTGAAGTCGAACGACCACTCGGCCTCCGTTGTGGTCTCGAACACGACCCTCAAACAGAATTACTGCCCCATCGGAGTTGTCGCCAAGCCGGTGCAGAAGCTCCGCTCCGTCGAGCTCCGACTCAGTGACCTCGGCCACCACCACACCGACTGGCCTCGCTTCTGCGTGCCTATCGCCCACGCCGCTCAACCGCCGGCAACCGGAGGAATGATCGCAACCTCGTCTCCAACTGCCACGACTGACTCGTCCCGCTCGTAGCGGCGGTTCACGGCGATCGCGGATCCCCCGAGCCAACCGCCGAGGACCGGATGCGCCGCCAGCAGTCCGCGCAGATCCGCGACGGTGCCACCAGCGTGGAGCTCGAGCTCCACGACCGACGATCCTACGATCTCACGGTGCTTGCCGAACAGCTGGACGCGTACGGGAAAGCGGTCGTTCACTCGGCCGGACTCGCGGTCTCGAGCCAGGAGAGGAACTTCCCGACCGCATTCTGACGACGAAGGGTGCTGACGCGCACCCGCGTACCGTCTACGGCTTCGTCTTCCCAAGCGGAAATGGCAAGTCGGCTCCGGAAAGTGGCCACTGTCACGTGGCGCTCGCTCTCGTCCACAACAGTGGCTGCGAAAACGGAATCCTCACCTGTGAAGAACCGGCGCGCCTCGTCAAGAACCTGAGCCGGAGCCAGAGGTGTGGTGGTCTCGGTGATCATGCGTCGCTCACGTAGGAATTGACCTTGACGCCGTTCCGACGTCGCGAATAAATTTTCTGTTCGTGGAGGTTCGTGTTGCCCGCCCTCCGAAACACGCTGCGCCGGAAACTAGCGCTCGGACGAACCTGCAACAATCACCCGAATCTCGGGGGTTCCACATGCGGTTCTCAAAGAACATATCCTCCCTCGTTCCGTCCCCTACCCTGGCGATCAGCGCACGGGCCAAGCAGATGCGGGCAGCCGGGGAGTCGGTCATAGACCTGTCTGCCGGAGAGCCCTCGTTCCCCACGCCGGACGTGGGCATCGCGGGGGGCGTAGATTTCGTCCGCTCTGGCAAGTCCGGATACCCGCCGACGCCAGGCATCCCGCAGCTCAGATCAGCGGTAGCCGACTACATCAACGGATCCACTGAACTCGCGTCGCTCGAGCCGGCGAACGTGATCATCTCGGCCGGAGTCAAGCAGGCGCTGTTCAATCTCTCCTTCTGCCTTTTCCAGGAGGGCGATGAGGTCCTCGTTCCCACTCCCTACTGGCCGACTTATCTGGCGGTCGTTCAGCTCGCGGGCGCCCTTCCCGTAATCGTCCCAACGGCGTGGGACGACGGTTTCCGAATCGACATCGACGAGCTGGAGAGGCTGCGGACTCCAGCCACGAAGGCGATCTTCCTCAACTCTCCAGGAAACCCGAGCGGCGGTGTGTACGACCGGGACCAGATGGAGCAGTTAGCCGCATGGGCCAGGGAGAACGACGTGTGGATCGTGTCCGACGAGATCTACCGGCGCCTGTATTACCAGGGAGACTCCGCCCCCTCGATCTATGACGTCGCCCACGCCGCTGACCGCGTCGTACATCTCGACGGCGTCTCGAAAGCCTTCTCGATGCCGGGCTGGCGAATCGGCTATGCCGCGGCACCCACGGAGCTCATTCAGAAGATGTCCGCCCTGCAGAGCCAGACGACATCCGGCGCCGCCGGCCCGTCGCAGCATGCGGCCGCCGCGGTCCTCGCTTCGCCCGAGCGTGACAACATCGTCCGCGGCTTCAAGGACATCTTGCACCGCCGGCGTGATACGGCAGTCGAGGCCCTCCGGGACGTGCCCGGATTGGAAATGCGGGTGCCTGCGGGAGCCATATACCTGTATGTACGGCTTATGGAATCGGAAGACTCCCTGGGAGTCGCCGAGGAGCTGCTGCTGGAGGCAGGTGTGGCATCGGTGCCGGGCGAGCCATTCGGAACGCCCGGCTACCTGCGGCTGAACTACTCTGTGGCGGACGACGAACTAGCCGAGGGCCTCGCCCGCATAAGGACCTTCTTTTCCTGACTCGATCGTTTGCTGCGGCCGTCTCGAAACACCGACCGGCCGCAGCATTCCCATCCGACCGACTCAGGCGGACTCCTCAACCTGCTTCTTGAACAGACGCGACGGCTTGAATACCGGTACGGCTCGCGCCGGTACCGCGACGGAATCGCCCGTCCTCGGATTGCGGGCGATGCGAGGCTTCCGATTCCTGACCTTGAAAGTCCCGAAGCCCCGGATTTCGATGTGCTCTCCGTTGGCGATCGCCTGTCTTACGGCGTTCAGAAACGCATCGATCACGGCTGCGCAGTCCTTCTTCGTAACGCCCGGCCCGATCGCTTCGTGTACCTGTTCGACGAGGTCAGCCTTGGTCATGTCAACTCCCTCTTCGCCGGTGGTTGATGGTCCGACCTGGCCCCTGACGGGGTATGATCACGGCCATTGATAGCGGAGTCTCGGTCCGGACAGAGACCGATCGAGGATGCTCCTCACGATGAGGTGCAGTCTCGACTCCTCCACTCCGCGGATTATGTCCCAGAATCCCAAACGTCGCTCCGCCGGGCGTACGGTACGCGGATTCTCTCCGAGTCCCGCCATCCGGCCGGCCACATCCACGGCTTCGCGCAGCGTCGCCGTCCGATCCACGAGTCCGGCCCGGGAGGCCTGCGCTCCCGACATCACACGTCCATCCGCAAGTGACTCTGCTTGCTCACGCCCCAGCTCCCTGTTCTCTACCACGGCCGCAAGGAACTGGTCGTAGACGTCGTCCACCAGGTCCTGGAGCACGCGCCGCTCCTCGCCCGTGAGATCCCGGACAGGCGAACCCAGGCCCTTCAAATCACCGCTCTTCACGACCTCCAGCCCTACGCCTACCTTTCTCAGGAGCTCCCCTGCGTTCGGGAATTGCATGATCACGCCAATGGATCCGGTGAGGGCACTCGGCAGCGCCAGAATGCTGTCAGCACCCAGGGCGACGTAGTAGCCGCCGGATGCGCCGATCTCTCCTATCCACGCCACGACGGGTCGCTCATCTTCGTCCCGGAGACGAGCGAGCTCGGAGTACATGCTCTGGGCCGCCCCCGCGACGCCACCCGGGGACCTGATCTCTATGACGAACCCACGGACGGACTCGTCCTCGCGGAACTGCTCGAGCCGTTGGAGAAACGTCCCGTCCGATTCGATCACGCCCGTGACCGGGATGATCGCCACCCGATCGGAGGAAACGAAGGGAACATGTCCCCCGAGCATCAGGCGACCGACCACGGCTGCACCGATCGCGAAGAACGCTAGAAGAATAGCAATGCTGAGAACCGTCGTGCGACGTTGCACGTCAAGTGGCTCCCGCGTGCGGAGATTAGCCTCCATGGTGGGGATGCTGCCGCTGGATACACGGGCCGGCCCGCGTCCGCGGCGCCCCCAGACCGGTGCAAACTAGCGCCGTGCCCGAAACCGTGTCAACCGGTTGGCACCGCAGAAGTTGCGTCCATCGCTTCGACGAACCGCCGAAACAGGTACCGGCTGTCGTGCGGGCCCGGGGCCGCCTCGGGATGATACTGGACCGCAAATACAGGTCGCGACGCATGGGCCAGCCCCTCTACGGTCCCGTCGTTGAGGTTCCGGTGAGTGACTCTCAGCTCCACCGCACCTTCCGCCAAACCGTCCATTTCGGCGATCGCAAAGCCGTGATTCTGTGAAGTGATCTCGATTGCGCCCGTGTCGAGGTTGCGTACCGGATGGTTCCCTCCCCGGTGTCCGTACGGCAGCTTGTACGTCCGCCCGCCGAACGCCCGTGCGACCAACTGGCAACCGAGGCATATCCCGAATACCGGTACCCCTGCATCGCTCACGGCCCGGACGGTCTCCGCCGCACCCGGCACAGCAGAGGGGTCTCCGGGACCGTTGGATACGAACAGGCCCGCCGGTTGCCGCCGCAGGATTCCCTCCGGTCTGACGCTCGCCGGCAGCACCTCGACTCGATAACCATCCGCGGCTATCAGATCGAGACTACGCCGCTTCACTCCGAAGTCAAGGCAGACGACGACACCTTTCTCCGGGCCCCGCGCCTGGACCGAATACGGTTCCCTCGTCGACACACCGGTCGCCAGATCGAGCCCTGCCATAACCGGGTGGGAGGCCAACCGCTCCAGACCTTCCTCGATCGAGAGGGAGGAGGGAGCGATCAGCGCGCGCATCGCGCCCCTGTCCCGGACATGCCGCGTGATCGCCCGTGTGTCTGCGCCGGTGAGTACTGATATCCCATGTGTCGTCAGATACCGATCGAGCCCCTCCGCAGCTCGCCAGCCGCTCGTCACCCTCGACATTTCCCGTATAACGAAGCCGGAGACCCAGGGCCTGGATGCCTGCTCGTCCGCCGGCGTGACCCCGTAGTTGCCTATCATGGGAGCGGTCATCACGACGATCTGCCCGGCGAAGGAAGGATCCGTGAGCACCTCCTGGTAGCCGGTCAAATTGGTCGTAAACACCAACTCGCCGGCGGCATCGTTGGCCGCGCCTGCCAACCGACCCGGCCACGTCTTTCCGTCCTCCAGAAGAAGGAACCCGTTCAGATCTTGCGCGAGGGTCACCGCTGCCATCCAATTGAGGTTCACGATCACGCCGATACATTGCGGAGCGCTATGGCATCCGATCTGGTGTATATCTACGCGGACGAATCCTGCCTCGGCAACCAGCGACAGGACGTTGCCCGACCCGGGGCCGCTGCCGGCATGCTCGAGCGGTTCGACGATCGCAAGGGCTGGTACCGGAGAGATTTCGCCGCGTTCGAACCCGACACGACGAACAACCGAATGGCCCTGTGGTCGGCCATACTAGGCCTGTCGGCCCTCAAGAGGCCCTGCGACGTCGTATTCACGTCCGACAGCCAGTACCTCGTGCGCGGAATGAAGGACTGGGTGCACGGTTGGGCTCGGAGAGGTTGGAAGCGCAAGGGTGGACCGATCGAGAACCTGGATCTGTGGCGACGCCTCGTCGCCGGTGCGGCCATGCACCGGGTAGAGTGGCGCTGGGTGCGGGGACACGCCGAGCACCCGAAGAACGAGTACGCCAATGACCTGGTCGTCGCGACGGCCAGGTCAGGCAAAGCCCCGGCCGGACTCGTGTCCTCGAGTTTCGAGGAATGGCTGGCGGAGCAAGTGGATCTTGGCAGGTTCGTCGACTACCTGGACCTGCCGCCGGACGAACCGTTCAAGCCGGACCCCGCGGTGTCAGCAGAGCCCTGATCCCGCTGTCAGCAGGGCCCTGTTCTGGCTGGAGTCAGTCGCCTTCGGGATTCTCTTCGGGGGCGCCGGTCTCACCTTCCGCTGGAACTTGAACCGGTACCGGGGTGACCTGCGTTCCCTGCCCCTCCGTCTCCAGAACGGATGCAGGTGGTGCCGCCCGCTGTCCAGCATCCTGGCGGAGGATCGACTCCGGCGCGGTCGATTGACGGGCCGACAGAACGGCCAGCAGTAGCGCCAGTACCAGGAATGCTCCTCCTCCATACCACGTGGCCCGCGTCAGGAAGTTGGCTGTCTGCCGTCCTCCCATGAATGAATCCGTGGACGACGAAGCGCCCCCGAACTCAGCCGCCAGACCGCCGCCCTTACCGGACTGCAGCAATACGATCAAGATTAGCAGAAACGAGATGATGCCAATCAGAGCCGTTAGTAGCGTATACATTCCGCCTCTTCCTCGCGTGACAAAAAAGGTGCGGGCCTCCTGACAGGGCCCACACCGGCTGTAAAATTAGGGATTCCCGCGAACGGAGTCAACGTCGGAGACGCACACCCCTTCCTACCTGCCCTCAACGTCCAGCCGAGCAGATCGCAGCGAAGCCCTCGGGATCCAGACTGGCGCCACCGACCAGGGCTCCGTCGACTCCGTGCGCCGACAGCAGCTCGTCGATGTTGGCCGGTTTCACACTTCCACCGTACAGAATGACCGCGTCCGCGGGACCGCCGCGCATCTCGATCTCGCGTCGCACGACCGCGTGCGCCGCCGCCGCGTCATCCGCCGACGCCGTACGCCCGGTGCCGATAGCCCAGACGGGTTCGTACGCATACGTGAGACTCGCGATGCCGTGGCCGTCCAACGTGTCGAGGACTGCTTTGATCTGCCGAGACAGAACGATCTCCAACTGGTCCGCCTCGCGCTCTTCGAGCGTCTCGCCCACGCACAGGAGGGGACGGGTGTCGGACTCGAGTATCCGGTCCACCTTCGCCGCCACCGTCGCGTCGTCGTCGCCAAACTCACGCCTCCGTTCCGAATGTCCAGCCAGAGCCCAGCCAACGCCCGCCTCCTTCGCCATCGCGGCCGACACCGCACCCGTGTGGGCCCCCGCCGCAGCCTCGTGAACGTCCTGCACGCCCAGCTCCAGATCTGGCCGACCCGCAGACGCGTCTTGAAACGCGGTAACACTGATGGACGGCGGAAAGAACACGACCCGGGCGTCGTCACGCGGAGAATGAAGTTCGGCGAATGCCGCAACGAACTCCGACGCTCCTCGCGGACCCAGATGCATCTTCCAGTTCGCCGCGAACATCGGTCGTCTTGAATCGTTCATCGTTCCTCAAGCCGGATCCAGGACTTCGATCCCCGGGAGTGTCCCCTTCGCCAGGAACTCCAACGATGCCCCACCACCCGTCGAAACATGTGAAACCGCATCGGAAAGACCGGCCTGGCGGATCGCACTGGCCGAGTCACCGCCACCAATGACCGTGAACCCGCCGCCCGCCGTGCAGTCGGCTACCGCCCGAGCGACCTCGACTGTACCAGCATCGAAACCGTGCCTCTCGAACACGCCCATGGGCCCGTTCCAGAATACCGTCGCCGCATCGCGCACGATCGCTCCGAACGCGGCGCGAGTATCCGGACCGATGTCCAGCGCGGCCCGGTTCGGCGGAACGCAATTCGCGGCCACCACTTCGGCCGCAGTCGCATCCGCTGCATCCGGCGGCGCCACGATGAGGTCGCTCGGTAATCGAAGCTTGTCCGGACCGATGTCCAGGAAGCGCCGCGCCGTGGGAACAGCGACTTCCTCGACGAGCGAGAGCCCGGTTCTCGCCCCGCTGGCCGCAAGGAAGGTGTTTGCCATCGCACCACCGATGAGCACGACGTCAGCGCTCTCCAGGAACGTCTCCAGCAGGCCAATCTTGTCGCCGATCTTGGCGCCACCGAGGATCACGACGAGCGGCCTGCGCCCGGCCGCGCGCAGAGTATTCAGGGCTTCGAGTTCCTTCTGGACCAGGAAACCGGCGACAGCTGGATGAAGGAACTCAGTGACTCCGACCACGGACGCGTGGGCCCTGTGCGTACTGCCGAAGGCGTCGTTCACGAACAGATCGCCCAGCCGCGCGAACCGGGCCGCGAGATCGAGGTCGTTCTTTGTCTCACCGGGAAGGAAGCGCGTGTTCTCCAGCAGCAGCACTTCGCCGCGTGGCAGGGACTCGATCGCGTCCACCGCTTCACTCGAGTCGGTCGACGCAACGAACCTCGCCGGCGCCCCGAGCAGCTCAGCCAGTACCGGAGCCACCGGCGCCAGAGACAACGAAGGCACTACCTGACTTTTCGGGCGTCCGAGATGCGACAGGAGGACCGGCCGGCCGCCGTGGTCCATCACGTATCGGAGGGTGGGGATCGTAGCCTCAACGCGGGTCACGTCGCCGACCGACCCATCCTCATTCAGTGGTACGTTATAGTCGACTCGAATCAGGACCCGGCGCCCGTCCAGCTCAGAAGGCGCCAGGTCTCTCAGGCTCTTTCTCGGCACGCTTCGTCCTCTCGGCCTGGCAGGTCGCTGAACCAGCTTCGCCTACAGACTCTGCCCGATGTAACGGGCGAGGTCCACGCAGCGCATGGAGTAGGCCCACTCGTTGTCGTACCACGAGATCACCTTCACGAGCCGGCCTGCGACGACCGACGTGGATGGCCCGTCAATGATGGAGCTATTCGGGTTACCCACGTAATCCACCGAAACGAGAAGGCTCGCCTCGTATGCCAGTATACCCTTCAGGCTTCCTTCGGCGGCACGGCGATACGCGTCGTTGACTTCCTCGACCGTCGTATCCCGACCAAGGTTCGCGACGAGATCGACTATGGAAACGTTCGGGGTCGGCACGCGCATGGCCATTCCGTCGATCTTGCCCCTGACCGCCGGTATCACCAGCCCGGTCGCCTTTGCAGCCCCTGTCGTCGTTGGAATAATCGAGACCGCAGCCGCTCTCGCGCGCCTGAGGTCCTTGTGAGGCAGATCCAGGATGCGCTGGTCATTCGTGTAGCTGTGCACCGTTGTCATCAAGCCACTCTCGAAACCGAACTCGTCCACCAGCACCTTTACGGCCGGTGCAACGCAGTTGGTCGTGCAACTGGCGTTCGAGATGATGTCGTGACTCGCGGGATCGTAGTCGTCTCCGTTTACTCCCAGTACGATCGTAACGTCCGGGTCCGGCGCCGGAGCGGTGATCACGACCTTCCGGGCACCGGCCTCCAGGTGCTTCGACGCGTCCGAGCGCTTGCGGAACAGGCCGGTGGCCTCGAACACGATGTCCACTCCGAGCTCCGACCACGGGAGATCCGCCGGATCGCGCACCGAGAGGACGTCGAACCGCTCACCGTCGATGACCAGGGCGTTGCCATCCACCTGGACGTCGCCGTCGTACGTACCATGCACAGAGTCGTATTTGAATAGATGTCCCAGCGTTGCCGCATCCGTCAGGTCGTTGATGGCCACGAGATCGAGCTCGCCTATTCCCTCCTGCAGCGCTGCGCGGAGGATGTTTCGCCCGATCCGCCCGAAACCATTGATCGCGATCTTGACCGACATATGAATGACTCCGGTCTGAGGATTCTCTGGTTGAAGGAACCATAGCTTGCACGCGCCGAGTGTCGTGCACAAGCCCCGTCTGCGAGGGAGAATCAGCCCACTTCGAGCGCCGGCGCGGTTCTGGCGAAACTCACGGCGCCGAGGCACTCCAGCCCGGCTGCCTCGAGCGCCGCCGCGCAGGCTCCGGCCGTGGAACCCGTCGTAATCACGTCGTCCACGACCACCGCCGCCAGCGCGCTCACTTCAGGCTCGCACCCGGTCCCGTCCGTCCCCATCGGCGTGTACGACACCAGCCCCTCCGCCGCACCAGGAACGATCGCGTAGGCACCGGCCGCCCTGCGCTCCCGCTGCCGTCGCCCGAGTCTCGCCTGTGACGGACCGCCGCGCACACGGCACAGCAGGTCGGCTACCTCCCAGCCCGTCAACTCGGACAGGGCGTCGGCCAGGAGCTCGGCCTGATTGAAACCGCGCTCCCTGCGTCGGGCTGGAGCGAGTGGAACGGGAACGAGGATAGGATGAGGCGAATCAGCCACCCGGTGCAGGGCCGGCAGCATACGAATCGCCATAAATTGCGCGAGCTGGGTCCATCCCCTGTACTTGAGACCGCGAACGATCCGGGCAGCAGCCCCGTCGTGCAAGCAGGCCGAGGCCGTCCGGCAGAGGTGGGGAGGCCAGCTTTCGCATTGAGAACATCCCGCCGCTCCAGCCTGATCGACGACTCGCGTAATCCCGCACCGAGGGCATAGGGGCAGGGGAATCGGCGCCACACGCGACGCGCACAGGTCACAGATTGGAGACCGATCAGCGGAGACCGCTACGCCACACGCGGCGCACCCGCACGGGACTACCGCGTCGCAGAAATCAGCCAGCCAACCGGCCAGCCCTCGGATAGTTCCGACCGTCACCCTGCGGACCCGAGATTCAGACCATCCCTTGCCGCCGCCCACATGGTGACCGTCGTCCCCTCGCGAATGCTCTCCACACCGAACCAGCGCTCGAGGCTGAGCACGGCCTGCCGGACAAGCATCGAGAGACCGTCGGTTGCGGGTACTCCCGCGGACGCCGCCGCCCGGGTCCACTCCGTACCTCCGCGGCCGTACACGAGATCGAAGGCGAACCGTACTATCACATCGCCGAACGATAGCGGCAGCAGATCAACGGGCTCGATACCCAGGCTCGTGGAGTTCACAACGAGCTCATACGTGGTCACGGATCCAGGCGGCACGGCAACGGTCCTGGCGATCTTCTCCAATCCCAGTTCTTCAATCAGTCTCTCGGCCCGCTCGGCGGTACGGTTGTGAATGTCCAAACGCTTGACCCCGGCCGACTCACAGGCGACGGCCACTGCGCGTGCCGCCCCACCGGCGCCCAACAGAAGCACCTTCGCGCCAGCCAGGTCGATCCCGTCCAGGTCCCCCGTGGCGTGCAGGAATCCTCCGACGTCGGTGTTGTCACCAACCAGGCGCCCCGACTCATCGAGCCAGAAGCAGTTGCACGCTCCCGTTCGCTTCGCGTACGGCCGGACAACATCCACGATTCGAGCGGCGTCTTCCTTGTGCGGAACTGTCACGTTCCCGCCGCCGGAGGCAGCCAGATCCCGCATCTCCCGGTCGAGCGCATCCAGGTCGCCTCCGGGGACCCGGACCGCTTCGTACGAAGCATCAATGCCAAGATGGCCGAATGCAGCACGGTACATCGAGGGTGAGAGCGAGTGGGCTACGGGATCGCCGAGCAGGCCGTAACGCCGGAGACCCCCGGTCATCCGTCCCCGGAAAGGTCGTCGAGGATCCCGGCCACGCACTCTTCCAACAGCCGGGCCGTTTCCTCGTAAACGGCTTCATCTCCACCATGGGGATCCGACACCGGAGCGCCGTGGAGAACGTGGTCGGAAGGGAGGAAGTCCGTGGCCAGTGCGGCCGTGATCTCGTGAACGCATCCGGTCGGGAGCGCCCGGACATGTGACGGACTCATGCCCACCACCAGGTCTACTCCCGCCAGGCTCTCGGCATCGAAAGGACGAGACCGATGCATGGAAAGGTCAGCGCCTCGCCGGGCCGCGGCCCGCAACGCGTGCCTCGTGGCCGGCGCACCTTCGACGGCGAAAGTCCCGGCGGAAGCCACGGTCAGCTCGAGACCCCGGAGGTGGGCTCCCCGACGGGTAAACGCCTCCGCCAGAGGGCTGCGACAGGTGTTCCCCGTGCACACGAACAGGACCGAAGTCATGAACGCCGAATCCCACGCAGGCAGTCCAGAATCGACTCTGCCGGCAACGCTCCCTCTCGCAGCACGGCAGGCTCGGCGCCCGCCAGAGACACCAGCGTGGACGGAGGAGGGCCTGGCAGATCGCCTGCATCGACAAGCAGGATCGGAATCCCCGCGTCCGGCATTCGATCCAGGTTCCGTTTCGCCTCGATGCTCGTCACGGCAGGAAACTCGCCCGCCCGGTTGAGGCTGGTCGAGCTGATCGGAGCTCCCCAGGCACGGAGGACGGACCCGAGCACGGGGTGGCCCTCGACCCTCACGGCGACGCCCGTCCCCGTGCCATCGTCCAGCACGAGCGTCAGGGGACCCGGCCAGAACGTGTCCGCGAGCACCTCCGCCCAGGGATTCCACTCGAGAGCCGGGAAGGAGCTCTGGATAACCGTCGCGTCCGCGGCAATCCGAACGAGGGGAAACTCCTCGACCCCACGGCCCTTCAAGGCGGCCACGCGAGAATCCACCTCGGCCAGGCAGGCGCCGCCAATGCCGTAAACGGTGTCGGTAGGGTGCGCCAGTATGCCCTGCGCGCGCAGAACTTTTACGGCGCGCTCCACGACCCGTGCCAGGCTCGCCGGCTCGCCCGATGCCGCGACTTCCTCAAACCGAGCCAATCGGCCCGTTCCGTTCCGCGGGTGGCCGAACCCTGCCCGAATCGATCAGCCACTCAGCCAGCGCGAGGTCTTCGGCCGTCGTGATCTTCACGTTGTGCGGGTCTCCCTCGACGGCCACCACTCGGTAACCCTGCACCTCGCAGAGGGCCGCATCATCCGAAGCGGCTCGCGACGTTCGTTCTGCCCAGGCGTGCACCTCGCGGATCAGTCGAGCGCGAAACCCCTGCGGGGTCTGTGCTCTCGCGAGTCTCGAACGATCGACGGTTTCCAGGACCGTGCCGCTCTCCAGGCGCTTGATCGTGTCCACGACGGGGAGCACGGGAAGGGCCGCGCCCTCGTCGGCCGCCGCCGCCAGAACCCTCTCGATCACTGCAGCCGTCACGAAGGGACGGGCCGCGTCGTGAATGAGCACGAGATCCGAGTCGGCGGACACGGCATCGACGCCGCGACCGGCGCTCTCCCTGCGCGTGCCCCCACCCGCACAGCATCTCACGCCCACTCCAACAAGCCACCCGGGTGGGCTCTCCACCATCCCGGCAGGAAGCACTACAACGACCTCACCGACGGAGGGATGCTCGACCATGGCGCGTACGCTCCACAGCAGCAGCGGGATCCCTCCGAGCAGCAGGAACTGCTTGGGACTCCCCAGGCGTTCGCCTTTTCCAGCTGCCACGACCACTGCCGCCACCTTCACGGGGCCTCCTCTCGCTCCAGGAGGTCCGCAATCTCTCTCACGTGCCTGATGAACTGCACGTCGGCGTTCCCGGTCAGCTCACGCTCCAGAGCTGCGGGTGCCACGATTCTGGTGAGCCTGGCCCCACGAGCGGCGCGGAGCCTGGCCTCGCCGTGCGACACGCCGCGCACTTCTCCCCCCAGGCCCACCTCACCGAAGAATGCGAACCCTGAAGGATACGGTAGATCCGCACCTGCGGAGGCGAGCGCTGCCACCACGGCCAGGTCCGCGGCCGGGTCCGCCATTCGAAGCCCGCCCACGACACTCACGAAGACGTCCTGCTCTCCGAGCGCGACTCCTGCCTTCTTCTCCAGTACGGCGAGCAGAATTGCGAGTCGTCGACCGGGAAAGCCGGTACAGACGCGTTGAGGAGACGCGAACCGCGCCCGTGTGGTCAGCGCCTGGACCTCGGCCAGAATCGGCCTGCTTCCATGCACCGGAATCGCGACGGCGGCGCCGCCGGTCTCGGTCGTCTCTTGCGACAGGAACAGAGCCGACGGATCCGGCACCGCCTCAAGCCCGCCAGCCCCCATTCGAAACGCAGCCATCTCGTCAACTCTTCCGAACCGGTTCTTCGAGCTCCGCAGGATCCGGTGCTCGCCCGATCGCTGCCCCTCGAAATAGAGCACCACGTCGACCAGATGCTCCAGGGTGCGAGGACCCGCGAGCGCTCCGCCCTTGGTCACGTGACCCACCAGGAAGCAAGCGACGCCAGCGGCCTTCACCTCCCGTTGCAGGGCCGAGGCCACCTCCCGCACCTGCGCCACCCCACCCGGCGCCGACGTCATCTGCCTGGAGTTCATGCTCTGGATGGAGTCGACGCACAGTACCGCCGGACGGCACCGGTGCAGCGCTGACACGATGTCCTCGAGATCACTCGATGCCAGGAATTCAACGTCGGAAGCCGTACCAAGACGATCCGCCCGCAGCGCCACCTGCTCCGCGGACTCTTCCCCCGACACATACAGGACTCCCGCCCCCCGACCCACCAGGTCGCCCGCGAGCTGAAGCAGCAGAGTCGACTTGCCGATCCCGGGAGCCCCGCCGAGCAACACCACTGAACCAGGCACCAACCCGCCACCAAGCACCCTGTCGACGTCGCCGAACCCGGTGGTGATCCTGCGGGACCGTCCTCCATTCGCCTCGCCCAGCCGTCTCACCCGACTCCTGCCTCGCGCGCCGGCGCGAACGTCCGGCTTGCTGGCGACGTTCTCAACCAGCGAGTTCCACTCGCCGCACGTCGGGCAGCGACCCTCCCAGCGGAGAGACTCCGCGCCGCAGTCCCGGCACACGAATACGGTTCGGACGCGACTCATGGTCCCCGAGGTTTGTTGAGGTAAGCGCCGGTTCCCGACAGGGGATGATGCCCGCGAATCAACTGCCTCTCATCCGCGCCACGCTCAGTTATGCGTTCGATGGGCGGACGGCCGACTCAAAGAGCGTGTAATTCTTATGGAAATAGAGCCCTACCGTGCCCGTCGGACCATTACGCTGCTTACCGATGATCAGACTGGTCTTTCCCTCTATCGACTCGCCCGAATCGTCGACCATGTCCTCCGGTCTTCGGTAGACTTCCTCCCGGTAGACGAAGAGAACCAGGTCTGCGTCCTGCTCGATCGCCCCCGACTCCCGCAGGTCTGCCAGCACGGGTCTCTTGTCGGTTCGCTGCTCGGGCGCCCGTGAGAGCTGCGAGAGCGCCACGACCGGAACATTGAGCTCCTTGGCGATCGCCTTGATGGACCTCGAGATCGAGCTGATCTCCTGCTGCCTGTTTTCCGCGTTGCCTGGGCCCGTCATGAGCTGGAGGTAGTCGACGATGATCAGTCCAAGATCCACCTCTGCGGCCAGGCGGCGTGCCTTGGCTCGCACCTCCAGCGCCGTGATCGCCGGCGAGTCGTCGATCCAGATCGGAGCCGTGTTCAGGTGACCGGCGGCCGTGGCAAGCCGGGCATACTCGTCGTCTTGAAGCCTGCCCCGTCTGAGACGACCGGAGTCCACACGTCCCTCCGAGCAAAGGAGACGCTGAACGAGCGACTCCTTCGACATCTCCAATGAGAAAACCGCCACCGGAATTTCCTTCGCGATCGCAGCGTGCTGCGCGAAATTCAGGGCCAACGCCGTCTTGCCCATCGACGGCCTTCCCGCCACGATGATCAGGTCGCCCTTCTGAAACCCGGCCGTGAGGTTGTCCAGGTCGGGGAATCCACTTGGCACTCCCGTTACCGATCCGGGGCTGCTCTGCAGTTCCTCGATCCTCTCAAACGTCGGCCACAGGATCTCCTTGATCCACACGAAGCCCTGTCGCTGCGATGCCTGCGCGATCTGGAAGATCCGTTGTTCCGCCCGGTCGAGCGTGTCATCGACTTCCCCGGCGGGAGCGTCGTATGCATCCCGCACGATGTCCGTTGCCGAGTCGATCAGCTGCCGCAACACTGACTTGTCACGGAGAATCCGGCAGTGGTACTCGATGTTGGCAGCAGTCGGCACCGCATCTACGAGGCGTGCCAGGTAGGCCATCCCGCCGGCTCCGTCCAGTTCGCCGGAAGACTTGAGTTCGTCCGACAGGGTCACCACGTCGATGACCTCACCGCGCGAGTATAGACGCACCATCGCACGAAAGATCCGGCGGTTGGCCTCCCGGTAGAACGAACCGTCCCCCACCGTCTCGATGGCCCGCGCTACGGCGACTCCATCCATGAGCATAGCGGACAGGACTGAGATCTCGGCTTCCTCCGACCACGGGACCTGCCGTCCCGCCACGACGCCGTCGACGGGTATCAATGAAGGCTCAGCCATCTCGACCTCCCAGGGTCAACTGCCCCTGTGACCCGGCAGGGGGGTCCGGTTTGTCCGGGCGCGTCGCCGGTTCACTCTCCACTTGCTCACGAAGCGTCGACCCACCGTGTTCGCCGTCCACGATTCGGCGCGCCAACTGGAGGTCGTGCCACGAGGGTCGTGTCCAACCGGGATTCCTGAGCAGGGCCGCCGGGTGATAGGTCACGACCAGCGGATATCCTTCGTACAGATGCGTCCGGCCCCGCAAGTGTCGGAGCGAGTCTCGCGTTCCCAGAAGCGTCTGAGCGGCAAAGGTCCCAAGGGCCACGATGACAGCCGGTCTGACGAGCTCGACTTGCCGGAGCATGAACGGCGAGCAGGCCTCGATCTCATCCGGAAGCGGATTCCGGTTACCTGGCGGCCGACACTTGAGAACGTTGCAGATGAATACTTCGGACCTGGAGAACCCGACGCTGAGCAGCAACCGGTCCAGGAGCTTGCCGGCCCTGCCCACGAACGGCAGGCCTGTGCGGTCCTCGTTGGCGCCTGGAGCCTCGCCGACACACAGGATCCTTGCCTCGGCCGGCCCGTCCGCGAACACGACCTTCGTCCGCGTCGAATGCAGCCCACATCGACTGCAGGCTTCCGCCACCCGCCGCAGATTCTCCATATCGGAGATGCCGAGGATGTCCTCCCGGGTTCCCTCTCTCGCTATTCGGCCCGAGTCCGTGCCTGCCGGAGCCGGGTCCTCCACGTCGAACGCAGTGCCGCGCACGGCATCGAGGACGTCGTCACGACTGGCGCCGGACAGAAATACCTCCGGGACGCCCAAGGCCTCCCGGCCACGCAGGTAGCTTCGCAGTGCGTCCCGGGTCACGTTCACGACAGCCGGTCTTCCAGACGATCCAGCATCCTCTCGGCCACATCCGCTTTCGGCAGTAGAGGAATTTCCTCCACCACTCCCGACGCGTCGATCAGCGTCACCTGGTTCGTCTCAGCCTCGAATCCACGGTCGGGCCGCCCGGCTTCGTTCACGGCGACCATGTCCAGACCCTTGGCCTCCAGTTTCAGGCGGGCGTTCTCAAGCGCGTCAGCTGTTTCGAGGGCGAAGCCAAGCGTGTACACCTGCCGCTCGACTCTCATGGCTCGCGTATCCGCGAGCAGGTCCGGTCCCGCTTTCAGCGACAAGTCCAGCACATCACGATCCTGCCGTTTGATCTTCTCGGCCGGCGGATCCGGCACGAAGAAGTCGGATACGGCAGCCGCCATGATGAGAACCGATGCGTCCTGCAGCTCCTTCTCCAGGACGGTCCCCATTTCCTGGCTGGTCTCCACCCGGATCAAACGCGGACCGTAGGGCGGCTCCACGGATGTCGGACCTGCAATCAATACGACGTCTGCCCCACGCAGCCATGCCGAGGAGGCTAGCGCCATGCCCATGCGGCCCGATGATCGGTTGCTTACAAAGCGCACCGGATCGATGGGGGCGAGAGTCGGCCCGGCCGTGACCACGACTCTACGTCCTTCGAGTCGTGACTCGCCCCGCAGGAGACGACTGGCTACCGAGATGATCATATCGGGCTCTGACATTCGTCCCGGACCCGACTCGCCCTCGGCAAGCTCGCCGTCCTCCGGTCCGAGTACGTGAAGCCCGCGTGCCTTGAGGGACTCCATGTTCTCACGCGTGGCTACGTTCTCCCACATCCGGAGGTTCATGGCTGGACACACCAGAATCGGACAGGCAGCCGCAAGCAGGGTCGACGTGGCCATGTCGTCGGCCAACCCATGCGCCATTCGCGCCAGGATGTTGGCCGTCGCGGGAGCAACGATAGCGAGATCCGCCTCCCGACCGAGCTCGACATGGGCGAGAGGCTCGGTCCACAGGTTCGTATGTACGGGACGACCACTGAGGGCATGAAACGTCGCGGCCCCCACCATCTTCTCGGCGGAAGCCGTCATCACTACGTCAACCCGGGCTCCGGCCTGACGCAGCCGCCGGACCAGGATCGCGCTCTTGTAGGCGGCGATCCCGCCCGAGACCACAAGAAGGACACGACGCCCATCCAGCGCGGACACTACTCGGCGGGCGCGCTGCGCTGGCTGACCAGGCGATACTCCAACTGGCCAGAGGCCATGGCCGCCAGAGCCATGGTGGTGAGCTTCTCGGCCCCGTACGGCGACCGCTCGAGCGGGAGCGCGTTTAGCTCACGGGCGTACTTGGCCGCGACAAGGACGCCCAGGTACTTGTCCGACGCGGCGGGAACCAGGTCATCCGGGGTGAATACCTTCATTCGCTTCTCGCTTCCTGTTCGACGGATGCGGCTAGCATCCGGTTCAAAGACTCGCCGAGCTCCCGAACGCGATCCCTCTCGTCCGGCCTCAGCCGCTTCACCCTGTGGCGCTCGGCCGAAAGAATAGCCTCGACCTCTCGCACCGTATCTTCAAGATTGTCGTTCACGACCGCGTAGTCGAATCGCTCGATCTCTGAAAGCTCCGATGACGCGGTTCTCATCCGGGTCCGGAACGCCTCTTCGTTCTCGCTGCCACGCCCGCGCAGCCTCTCTACCAGCCGCCGGAAGTCCGGCGGAAGCAGGAATATCGTAACCGCGTCAGGCTTGGCGGCCCTGAGATGGTTCGCCCCCTGCACGTCGATGTCCAGGAGCAGGTTTGCCCCCTCGTCCCGGGCCCTGCGGAGGTTTGCGTGCGGCGTGCCATACAACTCTCCATGTACCTCCGCCCACTCCAGGAGTTCTCCGCTCTCGATGAGATCCGCGAAGGCCTCTCTGCCAAGGAACCGGTAGTCCCTGCCATCGTGCTCACCCGGCCGTGGACGTCGTGTCGTCGCCGACACTGAGAAAAACAGGTCTTCGTGACGCTTCAGCAGCTCCTGCCGCACGGTCGTCTTACCGCCTCCGGACGGTCCGGCAAGGACGATCGGAAACAGGTGGGGTGGGCCCGATCTCAACGAACTGACCTCACTCTACGTTCTCGTTCTGTTCCCGAAGCGACTCGAGCTCGTTCTTCATCTCCACTACGATTCGCCCGATCGTCGCGTCGTTAGCCTTCGATCCGATCGTATTCACTTCCCGCAGCAACTCCTGCCCGAGGAAGCCCAGCCGTTTGCCGACGGGCTCTGCCTCCGATGCGTCCACTAGCTCGCGGAACGCCTCAAGGTGGGCTCGGGTCCTTACGACCTCCTCAGAAATATCCCATTTGTCTGCGATGAACGCGATCTCCCGGGCCAGCCGATCCGGATCGATCTCGATGTCGCCGGCCAGTTCCCGGATCGAACGCCGCAGACGGTCCGTCTCTCTCTCCATCCTCCGGGGAGTCAGGGCTTCGACCTCTGTCAGCCCGGACTCCAGCGCCTCCACCCGATTCATGAGATCCAGGGCCAGACGTTCTCCCTCGCGTTGACGCATCTCGACCAATTGAGTGACCGCTGCGTCCGCGATCGTCTTCACGGCCTCCAGGGGCACGACCTCCAGAGGATCTGTCGTCGCTTCGACCAGAAGGCGCTCGTATCGCCCGACCAAACCGATGTCCACCTCACCGGGAAGGTCCCAGCGGTCTTTCAACTCGCGCAGGCCTTCGACGTAGGCCTGCACCCTTGCTTCGTCCAGGCGTAAGCCCTGACCGGGACCGCTTCCCCCCTCTGGCGTGGACGACCCGATTCGCAACGCCACATCGACGTGGCCCCGCCTCACGTGCGCCGAGATCGCGTCCCGGAGGAACTCCTCCCAGCGCTCGGTGCCAGGCGGCATCCGGAAATGAAGCTTCAGGTGACGTGAATTCACCGACCTGAGCTCAAGACCCAGTGTCACCCCAGCGGCAGTCGTGGACGCCGACCCGAAACCCGTCATGCTGCGTATCATAGGAACCGATTAGTATAGCGTACCCGCCTCAATTGAGGAACTCCCATTTGACGCCGAACACTGAGCGCCGGACGGGAAACGGAAGACCCGGGAGGTCCTGACCCTCCACGGCCGTCAGGTTGTCGAACCGCCAATACACCCGGACGCCCAGGATCCGTATCATCAGATTCCAGTCGACGAAGGTGTACGAGGGAACCCGCACTGATGACGAGCCCGCCGAACCCGGACCCGGGGACGTGAGCATCGAATCCCGGTAGTTGAGGCCGAAGGCCGCGCTGACCTCGAGCTCCTCCTCGAAGAAGGAGTCGTGCCAGAAGAGCTCGGCGCGCGCAACGCTCTCGGGAACGTAGAGTGCCTCGTCTCCGTCGAGCACATTCGAATACCGGTAGAAGCCCCTCAGCCGGATGGGCTCCACGTCGTTCAACACCAGCCCTAGCGGAATGATGGGGCCGACGAACCCACCCTCCGCGAGGCCGAGCTCCACCGACCCGCCGGGCTGCTGCTCGCGATCGAATACGGCACCGAACGGAAGCTGCCGGCTCAGCTTCTGGTATTCGCCGCGCCCGGAGAGCGTGAACAGACCCAGCCGCAACGCCAGGGCCCCGGCAGCTACGTCGAACGAGACCGAGTCCGCCCGTTCGAGTGTAGGGTAGGACACGCCTCGTGTGCCTGTCGCGCCGTCCGCCGTGAGCGTCAGCCCGAGGCGGCGTACCGTCGCGGCAACGCCAAGCCGGCCCTCGGATGTGCTGAAGTCGTACCACGATCCGAGTCGCCCGCCGACCGTCAGCGAGAGCCACGAGAAAAATCGGTATCCGCCATCCAGGTCGACGTCGACGATTGGATAGGTCGGATCATCCCACAGCCTGAATCCGGTCCGGAACCAACCACTCTCAGCCTCTCCAGATAACCGGAAACCTCCGTTCGCCACCTTCCGAACACTTTCCCCCTCCGAGCTCAGCCCGCTAGTGCCCGCGAAGGCCTCCGCCTGAAAGTGATCGCCGAGGTTCCCCCTGCCGCGGATGAATAGCTCGGTACGGTTCAGGTCTGCGGGAGAGTATACATCCCGTTCCATACTCTCGGTGACCCACTGCAGTTCCAAGCCAGCGTCTCCACCTCCCGGAAGCCACGCCACCCGTCCCCAGAAGTTGAAATCGGTCGACGCGTGCTCGCCTCCTGTATCGAGCAGGTCGATGGAGGTGGCGAGGTTGAAGTTGTTCCCGATGCCGTTGCTGAACAGGAGCCGCAGGCGACTCAGACCCGGATCTCCAGTACCGCCGGTGATCCGGGAGTAGGCCGAGCGCTTTTCCCTCCTCAGGGTCGTGACTTCCGCGATCCATCCGTCGGCTCGACGCCTCACGCGCACGCTCTCGACACTGGCAAGCGCGATCCGGGTCAAGTCCACCTGGCCGGCGTCCAGGGTGGTGAGCTCCCGGCCGTCCACTGACACGGACAGGAAACCGGGCCCGAGAGCTCCCTCGACGGCATAGTGAGGACCGCCAAACCACGTCGTGCGCAGGGTAGTAAATCCCGGCACGGCCTCGGAGAGAAGGTCCAGCAGCGTCATCGCGTTCGAACGGAGGATCTCCTGTCGGTCCCACTCGTAGGTGGACCAGGACCATCCTTTCGAGGGCGGTCTCATCTCTTCGGCGATCTGCTGGAAGCGCTCGTTCTCGGTCGAATCGGCCAACGTACCGGTCAGTTCTCCCTCAAACTCGGCGACGAGGGTGTCGGCAACCACCTCGGCGGCGGGTCGCTCCGGCTCCTGGCCGGAAAGCCCCGCCGCGTACCCCAGGCACAGCAGGAGCACCAATCCGACGACCTCAGGCGTCCGTGAGCCGATTCGTCCCTCCATGCGTCGATTGGCCAGGCGGGGCCGGGGCGGCATCCGGCCCCGCGGTCGTGGGGACTCAGCCCGCTCGCATGTTCTCGATGATCCGATCCCCGAACTGGGACGTTTTGGCCAGGGTGGCTCCGTCCATCTGGCGTTCGAGATCGTACGTCACGTACTTCTGGCCGACGGCGCGCTCGATCCCGTCGAGGATCGCGCGAGAAGCTTCATCCCATTTCATGTATTCGAACATCATGACGCCAGACAGGATCAAGGACGTCGGGTTGACCTTGTCGAGCCCCGCGTACTTCGGCGCCGTGCCGTGTGTTGCCTCGAACAGCGCCACTCCGTCACCGATGTTCGCCCCCGGCGCCATACCGAGACCTCCGACCTGTGCAGCGCAGGCGTCCGACATGTAGTCGCCGTTCAGGTTCGGCAGCGCAAGGTAATCGTACTCGGACGGACGCAGCAGGATCTGCTGGAACATGGCGTCAGCGATCCTGTCCTTGATCACGATCTTGCCTTCCGGCCGCTTGCCGTCGTGGGCGCTCCACAGTTCCGTCTCGGTGATCGTCTGGTCCCCGAACTCATCCCGGGCCACTTCGTAGCCCCACTCACGGAAAGCGCCTTCCGTGAACTTCATGATGTTGCCCTTGTGGACCAGCGTCACGGATTCCCGCCCATTCCGGATCGCTTCCTTGATGCACATCCGGACCAGCCGCTTCGTCCCGAATTCGGAGATAGGCTTGATCCCGATTCCGCTGCGCTCTCGCACCGAACATCCCATTTCGTCGTTCAGGAAGCTGCGCACCTTCTCCGCCTCGTCACTGCCCGCCTCCCACTCGATCCCCGAGTACACGTCTTCCGTGTTCTCCCGGTAGATCACGACATCCAGCTTCTCGGGAGCTTTGACGGGCGACGGCGTACCGGGAATCCAGCTGCTGGGACGCACGCAGGCGTATAGATCCAGCTTCTGGCGAAGCGTCACGTTGAGTGACCGGATACCCCCACCTACGGGCGTGGTCAGTGGTCCCTTGATCGCGACCGAATAATCGCGCATCGCCTGCATGGTCTCCTCGGGAAGCCACTCGCCCGACAGCTCCATCGCCTTCTCGCCGGCGTAGATCTCCATCCATTGGATCTGTCGATCGCCGCCGTACGCGGCCTCGACCGCTCCATCGAACACCCGGACAGCCGCCGCCCAGATGTCGGGCCCCATCCCGTCGCCTTCGATGAACGGGAGGATCGGGCGGTCCGGAACCTGAGGGCCGTCGGGTGTGCTCGTTATGGGGTCGCCCCCATCCGGCACCTTGGCAAAGCGATATTCAGACATTTTAGCACTCTCTCAAGAAATGGTGTTCAGCGTCGGTCGATGGGCACCCAGGGTCGATCCAGCTCACCCGTATATTCCGCCCGCGGTCGAATGAGTCGGTTGTGCATATGCTGTTCCATCACGTGTGCGGCCCATCCGCCCGTTCGACCGATGGCGAAGAGGGGAGTAAACAGGTCTATCGGAAGACCCAGTGAGTAGTATACGGTGGCACAGTAAAAATCCACATTGCAGTGGAGGCCCTTGCGCTCCAGCATGAGGTCCTCGAGCACCCTCGACACATCGAACCGCAGGGCCTCTCCCGCCTCTCGGCTCAGGGCCTCCGACATCTGGCGCAGATGTGCAGCTCGTGGATCCTCGGCGCGATACACCCTGTGGCCGAAGCCCATGATCTTTCGTTTCTCGGCCAAGGCGTGGTCCAGGTACCCGGCGACCTCTTCCACGGAGCCTATTTCGAGCAGCATCTCCATCGCCTTCTCGTTGGCTCCACCGTGGAGCGGCCCCTTCAGGGCGGCTATGCCGGCCGTGATCGCGGAGTACATATCCGCCAGCGTCGAGGCGACGATCCGTGCCGTGAACGTCGATGCGTTCAGACCGTGCTCCAGGTAGAGAAGCAGCGACGTATCCAGAGCCCGGACGGCCGTATCGGTCGGGATCTCTCCTCGAAGCATGTACAGGAAATTGGCGGCGTGAGACAACTCCCCATTGGGCTCGACCGGATCGAGTCCGCGGCGCACTCTGTCGAACGCCGCCACGATTGTCGGCATGCGAGCGACAAGCCGACCCGCCTTTCGCAGATCAGCCTCTTGGGAAATGTCTTCCGCTTCGGGGTCGACCTGACCCAGCGCCGACACGGCCGTGCGCAGCGCAGCCATCGGAGCCGAATCCGCAGGCAGTTCCCCGAGCACGGCCAAGACCTCCTGCGGAAGCGACCGCTGGGCGGCCAGAGTTCCCTCGAACGCCGCCAGCTCCATGGCCGACGGCAGCGCGTCGTACCACAGCACGTAGACGGACTCGAGGTATGACGCGTAACGCGCGAGCACGTTCACGTCGTATCCTCGATACGAAAGACGGCCGCCCTCGCCGTCGATGAAGCTCAGTGCCGACTCGGCGGCAACGATGCCGGCGAGTCCCTTGTTCGCCACCTGATCGGTCATGAGTCCCTCAATCGATCGAGCGCTGCAGGAATGTCCACACAAAAGGGGCGCAACTACCGGTAGAACCGGTGTCACGCCCCTTGCTCGAGCCGTCTCGAGCGCTCCTGGATCCTAACGAATGGCCGGATCCGGCTCGGCGACAGTGAACCGGCTCTTGAGGTCCTCCGTGCTGAGGCTCTCGAATGAACCGGTCGGCATACGAATGCGACGCTGCGGCTGCGCTGGGTCGGAGAAGCACACGAAGATCACCGACTCGTTCTCGGTGTCCTTGGGGCCGGTCCTGGCGGGATCGGGCCAGAAGACATCTCGCGAAGCTAGCCATGCCTTCCACCGTCTGCCGCTGTCGTCCCGGAAGTGCTTTGTCATGCATACCTCGAAGTTGGGTAAAACGAGAACTGCAGATCCAACAAATATACCAATTACAGGCGGTCCTGTCCACCGAACGATCAATGGTTAGAATCTACATCATGACCACCGCATATACTGTTATCTTGTAGCATGTTGCAATTGTCACACATCTACGTTCCTGGATGCCGGCAATGCTACCGGCTTCCCTCGGGCGAGCCTACGGTCTAGACTCTGCTCCTGGTCCCATGTCCCGTCGACTCTAAACCCTGTCGTGGAGGTCCGTCATGACCGCCCTGAATCGCCTTGCCGCGATCGCCATCCCGGCACTTGTACTCACTGTCACCCCTCTGGCGGTTCCCCGTTCCGCCGCGGGGCAGGAAGAGGCTCGCCCGCTGCGTCCCGTGCACACATTCTCGATCGTGGCGCGTGACGCGGAAACGGGCGAGCTGGGCGTGGCCGTCCAGTCCCACTGGTTTTCAGTAGGCTCCTCGGTCGTCTGGGCAGGAAGCGGAGTGGGAGCCGTGGCGACGCAGTCCTTCATCGATCCGTCCTACGGCGCAAATGGTCTCATCCTGATGAGCGTCGGGAAGACAGCGTCCGAAACCCTCGCCGGGCTACTGGCGGCAGATGGGCACTCGGAGGTCCGGCAGGTGGGGATGGTAGACGCCAACGGAGGCACCGCTGTGCACACGGGTAGCCTGGCCATCGCCGAGGCCTGTGACTACGAGGGCAACGGATTCACGGTTCAAGCCAACCTGATGCACCATCCCACCGTGTGCGACGCGATGGTGCGGGCGTACACGTCCAGCAGTGGTGACCTCGCCGAACGCCTCATGAGCGCCCTCGAGGCCGCCGAAGCTGAAGGTGGAGATATCCGGGGCCGGCAGTCGGCAGCGCTGCTCGTGGTGGCGGCTGAGCCATCGGGCCGCCCGTGGCAGGACCGGACGTACGACCTCCGTGTCGACGATGATGCAGAGCCCTTGATCGAACTCCGTCGCCTGCTATCGGTGGCACGCGCATATCACCACATGAACGAAGGAGACGATCAAGTCACCCGCGGTAATATCGACGCCGCTGTCGAGGAGTACGAGCGCGCCGAGGTTCTTCTCCCGGGTGAACCAGAGCCCCTGTTCTGGCATGCGGTTACGCTCGCCGGCGTCGGGAGGGTCGAAGAGTCGCTGCCACTGTTCGCCGAGGCGTACCGC
Organism: Akkermansiaceae bacterium; assembly: GCA_964195715.1. Taxonomy (GTDB): domain Bacteria; phylum Gemmatimonadota; class Gemmatimonadetes; order Palauibacterales; family Palauibacteraceae; genus Benthicola. The sequence continues at coordinate 68,478 of CAXMRU010000224.1, forward strand.
CTGCGGCCCGAATGGAGAGAGCTGGTGCCGCGGCTTGTGCCAGCTCAGCTGCTCCCGGACGACGACGAGATGCTTGAAAGGATCGTTACGGCCGGCGAGTGATACGTGTCGCCCTTGCGGGCGGCCGTCAGTCCTGCTCCCCGGAAGGGTGGTCCAGCTCGGGCAGTCGCAGGAAGAAAGCGATCGTAGCTCCGATTCCGGCAACCAGAACGGCCAGAATCGCGGTTACCAGAATATACATGGATCCATCCCGGGTTCGATTCGAAGCATTCGCCCCACGTCGTCGAGGCGGCGCTCGGCGCACGAGTATGGAGGGCGCCGGGCTCGCTGTCCAGAGCCGCCCCGGGTTTCGCGGCGACCTGGTAAGGTGTCTCGCGCCATGAGCCGGACTGCGTTGCCCGGTGACAGCGAACCGGATAATCTCTGCGCGATGCCGGCCGGCCGTCGGAACCTGACCGGGAGACTGCACTCAACTCTAGCATGGCCAAGGAGATTCTGATGCGGAGCACAGAGAGCTTTGTCCGCGAAGCGGAGCGCTGGAGCGCACATAACTATGCTCCGCTTCCGGTCGTCATTGAGCGTGGGAACGGGTGCTGGGTGTGGGACGTCGATGGCAGACGCTACCTGGACATGCTGAGTGCGTATTCGGCCCTGAACCAGGGGCACAGGCATCCGGCGATCGTCGGTGCCCTCAAGGACCAGGCGGACCGGTTGACGCTGACCTCGAGGGCGTTCCACAACGATCAGATGGGAGCCTTCCTGAAGGTGCTCGCCGAGGCCACCGGATTCACTCGGGCGCTACCCATGAATACGGGCGCCGAAGCGGTCGAAACCGCGATCAAGGCGGCCCGAAAATGGGGCTACGAAGTTAAGGGAGTAGCGGAAGATCGGGCGGAGATCATCGTGTGCGAGAACAACTTCCATGGTCGCACCACGACGATCGTCGGCTTCTCGTCCGAGAACCAGTACCGGGACGGTTTCGGCCCGTTCGCGCCCGGTTTCCGGATGATTCCGCACGGAGAGATCGACGCGCTGGAGGCGGCCATCAACGAAAACACGGTGGCATTCCTGGTGGAGCCGATCCAGGGCGAGGGCGGCATCGTGGTTCCGCCGGACGGATTCCTCTCGAAGGCCCACGACCTGTGCCGGGCCAATCAGGTCCTGCTGCTCAACGACGAGATCCAGACCGGCCTCGGTCGGACGGGCAGGCTCTTCTGTGGGGACTGGGACGGGACCCGGGGCGACATTCTCATCGTCGGCAAGGCCCTGGGCGGGGGTGTATACCCGGTTTCCGGCATCCTCGCCAATGACGAAGTCATGGACGTGTTCCACCCCGGGGACCACGGCTCCACGTTCGGCGGCAATCCGCTGGGCGCGGCCGTCGGCCTGGCCGCGCTGAAAGTGATCCTCGACGAAGAGTTGGCCGATCGGGCTCGGGACCTCGGTAGCTGGCTCATGGATCGCCTGCGTGACCTGGACTCGCCGCACGTCAAGGAAGTCCGTGGCCGGGGTCTGATGATCGGCGTCGAGATCAATACGGAGTCGGGCACGGCCCGTCCGTTCTGTGAGGCCCTGAAGGAGCGCGGCATTCTGTGTAACGACACGCACCATCACACGATCCGTATCGCACCGCCGCTCATCATCCAGAGGGAAACGCTGGAAGAAGCGCTCCCGATCTTCGACGAGGTCCTGCGACCCGGCGTGGTCGCCTGACCGGGGCGATGGCCCCGGCTGCCAACGCCTGAAACACGGCACCGCGACAGCACAAGGCGCCGGGGGCCATCGCCCCCAGGCGCCTGTTTCATCCGGCTGTATGCAAGCAACTTACAAGGTCGGTGAAGAACACTGTTACGGCTGAACGACCGTCGCCGAGACGACCGTGACCGCTTCGACAGGCACGTCCTGCATGCCCGCCGCGTTGCCCGTCTCGACGGCAGCGATCGCGTCCACCACATCCATCCCCTCGAGCACCGTTCCGAACACGGCGTATCCCCACTGGTTTGGCCCCTGCGCACCGTAGTCGAGGAAGGGGTTGTCGGTGTGGTTGATGAAGAACTGGGCCGACGCGCTGTGCGGCGCGCCGGTCCGGGCCATCACGATCGTTCCGCGAACATTGTGCAGTCCGTTGTCCGACTCGTTGCGGATCGGCTCACGCGACCCTTCTCTCATCGTCAGGTCGGCCTCAAAGCCGCCGACCTGAATCATGAAGTCAGGGATCACCCGGTGAAACACGAGCCCGTCGTAGTGACCCGACTCGACGTAGGCCAGGAAGTTCTCCACGGTGATCGGCGCCTCATCCGGATAGAAGCCGATGAGAATGTTCCCCATGCTCGTCTCGAGAAGGACTCTCGGCCCTTTCACCTCAGGTTGCTTCATCGCACTACCCTCCGCTCCACCAGGTTCACCGTTCGTGTCCGGCGAGCCCGCACAACCGACGGCGGGGACGGACAGCATGGTCGCCAGCGCGACCGATCTCATGATTCCAGTCTTGATGCTCAAGGGTGCTCCTCTTCTCGGTTGAGTATCCTCTCGAACGTCTTTCTGTCGATCTCCCCTGCCCGCATCTGCCGCAGCGCAGCGAGCTGCTTCCTCAAGATACCGATCACGTCGTCCGCGATCTCCTGGGCCTCCTCCTTGGAGCGCGGCCTGCCGACATAGTCCGAATAGTCGATCGGCTTCCCGAACGCCACCCATATGTGCTTGAACAGCCGGGGAAAGGTGGCGCCCACCGGCAGCACATCATACAGACCATCCACCGTTACCGGAACAACCATTGGCTGGTTTGCCAGCACCACGAGGCCCGCACCCGGCCTGCCATCCCGGATCTCCCCATCCCGCGACCGGGTGCCCTCCGGAAACAGGATCATCGTTCCGCCACGGAGAGCACGGATCATCCGGTGCAGGGCCCGACTGTCCCGCCGCCCGGCCTTGATCGGGATGCACTTCCAATTGTCAGCCCACCATGCCCGGAACGGGTTCTTGAAGAAGTTTTCCTCCGCTGCCGGGCTCCAGGGAATGAGGTAGGGTCTGAGCATCGACGGGCCCAGGTAGGCCGCGGTTCCGACGAGGAATCCGTCGATCATCGTTTGATGATTGGATAGAAGCAGCGTGTTCCGCTTCCGGGGCACGTTCCCCCGGCCGATCACGGTCGCCCGATTCAGGACGTAGAACACCAGCGCTAGAAGCAGCACGGTGAAGTGAACCGTCAGGTAGCGGGTTAACGGCCAGAAGAAATGGAAGATCGGGCCCCTGTAGTCCGCTCTGTACGGTTCTCCCATAAGTCTCTCGTTCGACGGGTCCCCATCCCTCCGGAGTTGGGTGGCCCAACAATATCGGCCGGACCCGGTCGTCGTGCCAGACTATGTCGCCCCGCCCCGGGCACGGGCTGCCCTCCGGGCAACCGGTGGCAAAGCAAACGCTTGCGGTCGGTACTCGACTCCCATCCCACTCGATACCATATTGGCCCGCGCAGCCGGTCGTCACCGAAGACGGACGGACTGCGGACGGGTCAACTGGCCGGCCACCGTGGCGGGCCGCAACCCACAGAGAGACCTTTTATGACGTCGCCCGCCAGCACCAGCAAGAACACATTCGGCTCCCGACGTTCGCTTCGACTCGCGGACGGTTCAGAGGCCACGATCTTCGACATTCAGGCCCTTTCCAGGACTGGAGTCGGCCAAGTCGAGAGACTGCCGTTCTCGATCCGCATTCTGATCGAGAACCTGCTTCGCCACGAAGACGGCGTGGCAGTGAGCGCGGACGACATCGAAGCGCTGGCCAACTGGGACCCTACCACCGAGCGTGAGATCTCCTTCATGCCCGCCAGAGTCATCCTGCAGGATTTCACCGGTGTGCCAGCGGTGGTCGATCTCGCCGCAATGCGTGATGCGATGCGTGAGCTGGGCGGGGACCCGGAGCTCATCAACCCGCTTCTCCCCTCCGAGCTGGTGATCGACCATTCGGTACAGGTGGACAGCTTCGGGCTCCGGGCATCGCTGCTCATCAACTCCGAACGGGAAATGGAAAGAAACCGGGAACGCTACATGTTCCTACGCTGGGGGCAGCAGGCTTTCCGCAACTTCAAGGTCGTCCCGCCCAGCACGGGGATCGTGCACCAGGTGAACCTGGAGTACCTGGCCCGCGTCGTGTTCGACTCCCGGGTCGGAGATAGCCGCATGCTGTGCCCGGACACGCTCGTGGGAACCGACAGCCACACAACCATGATCAACGGACTCGGAGTCCTCGGCTGGGGAGTGGGCGGAATCGAGGCGGAAGCAGCGATGCTCGGGCAATCGATCAGTTTCCTCGTTCCCGAGGTGATCGGATTCCGCCTGCACGGGACGTTGGCCGAGGGCTCGACGGCCACCGACATCGTGCTCCGCGTTACGGAAATGCTGCGCGCAAAGGGCGTCGTAGGAAAGTTTGTCGAATTCTATGGGGAGGGGCTGCCCTCTCTGTCGCTCGCCGATCGGGCCACGATCTCGAACATGTCGCCCGAATTCGGCAGCACGTGCGCGATTTTCCCGATCGATGACGAGACCCTCGCGTACCTTCGTTTCTCCGGTCGCAGCCAGGAGCATGTCTCCGTGGTAGAGGCGTACGCCCGGGAGCAGGGCTTCTTCCACTCAGTGGACACTCCAGACCCCATGTTCACGGACACGCTGGCCCTCGATCTGGGCACGGTGGAGCCGAGCCTGGCAGGTCCGAAGCTGCCGCAGCAGAGGGTGCCCCTGACCATGGTCAAGCAATCCTTCGAGGAGGTCCGGAAGGATCACGCCGTTGCGCGTGCCGCCGCGTCGGAGGCAGGGAACGCAACCGACATCGCTGCCTTGCCGGTGGTCGGCGTCGAGATGCTCGACCCCGAAAATCAGCCGGCGTCGTTCGACCTATCCGACGGGGCGGTCGTGATCGCGGCCATCACGAGCTGCACCAACACGTCGAATCCGAGCGTAATGGTCGCGGCAGGACTCCTGGCCCGGAAAGCAGTCGAGAGAGGCCTGTCGAGGCGACCGTGGGTCAAGACGAGCCTGGCGCCCGGCTCCAAGGTCGTCACCGCGTACCTGGAAGAGGCGGAGCTCCTCCCCTCCCTCGAGAAGCTGGGGTTCGCAGTCGTCGGCTACGGCTGTACGACGTGCATCGGGAACAGCGGTCCCCTGCCGGAGCCGATCGCCGAGGCCATCCGCGACAGTGACCTCGTGGCGGCGGCGGTTCTCTCGGGGAATAGAAATTTTGAGGGCCGGGTGAACCCTCTCACGCGAGCCAACTACCTGGCTTCCCCTCCCCTCGTCGTAGCCTACTCGCTCGCCGGACGGATGGACATCGACCTCACGACCGAGCCTCTCGGGCGGGACCCGGAAGGGCGCGACGTCTACCTGCGGGACCTCTGGCCCACGCAGGAGGAGATTCGCGACACCGTCCGTACATCGGTACGCACGGAGCAATTCCGCGAGCAGTACGCCAGCGTGTTCGACGGTGACGAAGAGTGGCGCGCGCTTCCCATTCCGGACGGAAACCGGTACGCATGGGACGTATCCTCGACGTACGTCAGGCAGCCGCCGTTCTTTACCGGCATGTCCCGCGAGCCATCAGCTCGCGAGGACATTCGAAGCGCACGCGTGCTCGCTCTTCTCGGCGACTCGGTGACCACCGACCACATTTCGCCGGCCGGCGCGATCGCCCAGGACTCTCCTGCCGGCCGCTACCTGATGGAGCATGGCGTCGAGCTACGCGACTTCAACTCCTACGGCTCGAGGCGCGGCAATCACGAGGTCATGATGCGCGGCACGTTCGCCAACGTTCGTCTGCGCAATCGACTCGTGCCGGGAGTCGAGGGTGGCTTTACTCTGCACATTCCGTCCGGCGAGCTGATGTCCATCTACGACGCGGCCATGCGGTACCAGAGCGAGGGGACCCCGCTCATCGTGCTCGCGGGCCAGGAATATGGAACCGGCTCCTCCCGGGACTGGGCCGCCAAGGGGCCTCGTCTCCTGGGCATCCACGCCGTGATCGCCGAAGGCTACGAGAGGATTCACCGCAGCAACCTGATCGGCATGGGAGTGTTGCCGCTTCAGTTCTCCCCCGGCCAGCCGGCGGATTCTCTCGGCCTCAGCGGAACTGAGGTCTTCGACGTCAGGGGAATCGACGGCGGCCTCGAGCCCGGAAGCCGTGTCACTGTAGTGGCCCGGAGCGACGACGGGTCCGCTACGGAGTTCGAGGCCGTCGCCCGCCTGGACACCGAGATGGAAGTCAACTACTACCGCAACGGGGGAATCCTGCAGACGGTGCTGCGGCAGCTCCTGTAACGCCCGCACGGCGGCCCGACCCTTGCATCGAATATGGGGTTGTCCCCGGACCCGCCCAATCCACGAACGGAGTTACCAATGATCATATCCGGAGTACGACGCCTCGGCCTGCTGACCGCGATTCTGGGCGCCGCCGCCTGTTCTTCAGCGCCCCCGCCCGAGACGGCGCCCGCGCCGGTCGCAGAGCTGGCCGCTGTCCAGGAGGTCGCTCCGCAGACCGGCCTTCTCGTGGCCCCCGAGGCCGCCGTTCTCATGTCCGAGACCGTCGAGCTGACTGGGACGGAGATGGGCACGATGTGGACGTTTGAGAATCCGCCGCTCGACTACTGGGAGGAGACGTACGGCTTCCGACCCAGCTCGGAGTGGCTCGAGCACGTCCGCCTCGCATCCGTTCGTTACGGAGGCGGGTGCTCATCCTCATTCGTTTCGGCCAACGGCCTGGTGATCACGAACAACCACTGCGCCCGCGGCTGCATCGATGCAGTGTCGACGGAGGACGACGACTTCCTGAATAATGGCTTCTACGCAGCCTCGCGCGAAGAGGAGCTGGTCTGCCCGAACCTCAGCCTCGATCAGCTGATCGAGATCGAGGACATCAGCGCGGAGATGCGCTCCGCAGCGCAGCCGGGAATGTCTGACGCCGAGCTCACCGCGGCGCGGAACGCCCGCGGCGAGGAGCTCGACGCGGCATGCGAGGAGGCGACAGGGCTGCAGTGCCAGGTCGTGTCGCTATTCCACGGCGGACAGTTCAAGCTCTACAAGTTCCGCCGGTATTCCACCGTGAAACTGGTCTTCACGCCCGAGATGCAGGCAGCATTCTTCGGCGGTGACCCGGACAACTTCACGTATCCGCGATACGACCTCGACATCTCCTTCGTCAGGGCGTACGAGGACGACGGAGTCACACCGGCCGCCACTCCGCACTTCTTCGAGTGGGATGCGGACGGCGCCGCCGAGGGCGAGCTGGTCTTCGTGACCGGCAACCCCGGCTCTACGGCACGCCAGATCACTTTGTCACAGTACCTGTATCAAAAAGAAATCTGGCACCCGCTGCTGCTCAGTCTCTTCGACCAGCGGCTCGAGGTGATGCACGCGATCCAGCGAGACGATCCCGAGCGGGGTCGCGCGATGCAGAACATGATCTTCGGGTTCGAAAACACTCAGAAGCTGTATCGCGGACAGCTCAAGGGACTTCGCGACACGGAACTGACGGCGAAGAAGATCCGCTGGGAGAACGAGTTCCGTGCCGCCATCGAGGCAGACTCGGCGCTCGCGGCCGAATACGGTGACGTGTGGGACCGCATCGCCGAGATCAAGGAGCACCAGGCCGAGCTCGCGGCCACGGTCGTTCTCAACAACCCGAACCTGGTGAACCCGTCGGCTCACCTTCAGCTCGCGGGACAGCTGGCGCAGTACGTCCAGCTGGCCGCACAGCCGGAGGACCAGCGCCCGCCCAACTGGGACCGACTGGAAGGCAACCTGCGCGAGCCGGGTGAACTCGAGATGGACCAGTCTCTGGGGATGCTTGCCGGCCGACTTACGATCGCCCCGGACTGGCTGCCGCCCGAGGCGGTTCTCGTGCAGGCCGTGCGCCCCGAGGAGACGCCCGAGGCCGCCGCCCGCCGGCTGATCGAATCCTCGCAGTTGGGTGACCCGGCGTTCCGCGAGTCGTTGATGTCCGGTGACCCGGAGGGTCTCCAGACCAGCACAGATCCGTTGGTCCAGCTCGTGCTCGCCATGCGGGCGGAACAGACGGGAGCCCTTGCAGGCTGGCAGGCGGCCAACGCCTCCGAAGAGGTGCAGAACGAGCGCTTCGCCTCTGCCATGTTCGCCGTGTATGGAACGGACCTGCCGCCGGACGCGACGTTCACCCTCCGCATCACGGATGGCATCGTGAAGCGGTACCAATTCAATGGTACCTACGCCCCGGCCCAGACGGTTCTGTATGGCCTGTATGCCCGCGCGGAGGAGTTCGGCAACGAGATGCCGTGGACCCTTGCGCCAGCCATCGACAGGGCACGGGATGAGGTGGACATGAGCACGCCGATCAACTTCGTGTCGACAAACGACATCACGGGCGGCAACAGCGGAAGCCCCGTGATCGACCGCGAGGCCCGCTGGGTCGGCATCGCGTTTGACGGCAATATCGAATCGTTCCCGAACGAGTTCCTGTTCGCCGCCGAGAACGGGCGCACGGTCTCTGTGCATTCGGCCGGAATCACCGAAGCGCTCCGCAGCGTCTACGGCGCCCACGAGCTCCTCGAGGAGCTCCTCAGCGGTACCGAGTGACGCTCGAGACTCCTGACAGGGGACGGATGGCCTTCGGTCGTCCGTCCCCCTTTCCATGTTCGAGACTGGGACATCTTGGCCTGAGTGCGTGAGCCGACTTGTCCCATCCCGGCAGATAATCCCAACAGAAAGACCCCGGCGGCCGGAAACAGCAGCCGGGGTCTTTCCTCCACAGGCCCACGACGAAGAAAACCGCCGCAGGTTACATCCGCTTGTAGGCGGGGCCGCTCCCTCCCTCGCGCGGAGTCCACCGTGGACCCAGCACATCGGTGGCCTTGCAATCAACGCAATTGGGGGCGTTCACGACGAGCCCGTCCTCGCCCACTTCGTACACCCCCGCAGGGCACATGTGGTGATAGAACGACTGCAGCTCGACCGGCACCTCCTCGCCAGGGACGATGAGGTGCGACGGTATGTCGTCGCGTGTCGCATTGCCCGAGCGGAAAACGGCGTCCACCTTGCTCAGCGTGTACACGCCGTCCGGTGTGAAGGCCTCGGCCGCCGTGACCTCACGCGCCTCCGCCGCGTCCTCGACCACGGCAATGCGACCTCCGGGCCACCGGCCCCTGGACACGATCGACAGCGCGGACCGGAGCCCGCCTCGGTAGAACCCCGACTTGAACGCCGTCCGCACGTTCCGGGTCTGGTAGAGATCGCGAAAGATGACGCTGTCCCGAACCATCGCGTCGTAGTCAGCGAGCGACGCGCGGTCCGCCCTACCGGACTTGAGGGCGCGAAACACGGCTCGAGCGGCGTAGATCCCCGAGAACATCGCGTAATGGATGCCCTTGAGACTCGGAACGTCGACGAAGCCCGCGGCGTCTCCGACGACGATCACACCGTCTCCGTGCAGCCGCTCCGGTATCGAGTAGTACCCGCCTTCGGGAATCGTCCGAGCTCCCCACTCGAGGAGTTCGCCGCCCTGGAGAACTCCACTCACGAGCGGGTGTCCCTTGAGTCGCTGGAGCAGCTCGTGAACGTCGAGGGTGCTCTGCCGGTAGTCGAGCCCGACTACCAGGCCCAATGACACGAGTCCTTCTCCCATGGGGTACATCCAACTCCCGCCGAAAGCGTCCCTGGGCAGCGGCCACCCGAGGGTGTGGACGACCCGGTCCAGCGGCCTGTCGACCTGCCACAGCTCCTTGACGCCGAGCGCATAAATCTGCGGATTCTCGGACCCGATCCCCTCGCTCTGTCTCCAGGCCCGGGCCAGGGGTCCCCGCGTCCCCTCCGCGAGGACTGTCACCGAGGCTGCCAGGTCCATCTCCGGCATGTAGCCGCTGCCCGGCTCTCCGTTGCGGTCGAGCCCGGCGGGGGTGGTGCGCACTCCCACGACTCGCGTCTCATCCATCAGCAGCGCGTCCGCCGGGAAGCCGGTAAACACGTTAACGCCCGCTTCCTCGGCCTTCGATCCCAGCCACCGGACGATCTCGCAGATGGAGGCGAGCTGGTTGCGGTGGTTCCGCATCGGCGGAGGCGTCGGGATTCTTCTCTGCCCCTTTTCGGTAAGCAGGTAGACGCTGTCGGAGGTCACCTTGCCTCGAAACGGGAGTTCGTCCATGTCGATTCCGGGAAACAACTCCAGGAAAGCCGCGGGGTTCACGACGGCGCCCGACAGGCAGTGCTCGCCGAGTGAAGCGGCCTTCTCGAGCACGCCTATCTCGATCTCACCCAGATTGCCGCCCTGTTCCGCGTCCTCGCGGGCTAGACGCGCCAGCTCGAGAGCCCCGGCCAGACCGGCGGGACCGCCACCGACGAACAGCACGTCCAGGGGCACGGCCTCCTCGCCGGGCACCTCGTGGACAAGAAACCTCTCGAGAGGAAGATTCGGCTGATACGAGTCCGGGCGGATTTCTGACCGACCTGTCTGCGGGTTCGGAATCATGCGCTGTGTCGCTTTCGCTTGCGGTAGCTGGCAACGGTCGAGCAAAATGTGCCCTTGCGCCGAGGGTGTCCAGCGATCAGTAGCCGACGGGCGGGCCGTTCTGGTAGCGGCGGACGATCGCGAACGATGAAACCGGAAACAGGGGAATCCAGCATGGTCGTCGTTCAGTCTCGGGCCGTCGTCTCCCGTGCGTTCATTCGCTTCGTAAAACTGGAGTCGGCTGGTGGCATCGTCATGATGAGCGCCGCCGCCGTGGCTCTCATCGTCGCCAACTCGCCCCTTCAGTCGGCGTACGAAGACCTCTGGCACACCTATGCAGGCCTTCTCGTCGGCGATTGGGCCCTGAAGATGTCCCTGCTCCACTGGGTCAACGACGGACTCATGGCCGTGTTCTTCTTCGTCGTGGGGCTGGAAATCAAGCGTGAGATGCTCTTCGGGGAGCTCGCCTCGGTGCGGCGCGCAGCATTGCCGGTGGCCGCGGCCTTCGGAGGGGCAGTGGTTCCCGCCCTCCTCTACATGGCCTTCAACTGGAGGACGGAGTACGCCGGTGGTTGGGGCGTTCCGATGGCAACGGACATCGCGTTCGCGGTGGCGATTCTCGGGCTTCTGGGTAGCCGTGCGCCGCTGTGGATCAAGACGTTCGTCACCGCGCTGGCCATCGCCGACGACATCCTGGCCGTGCTCGTGATCGCACTGTTCTACTCGGGTAGCATCGACGTCGCAGCCCTGGGCTGGGGGGCAGCCATGCTCTCGATCCTGTTCATCATGAACCGGATGGGCGTGCAGAGGCCCGCGGTCTACATCATTCCGATGCTGATTCTGTGGTACTTCGTCTATCAGTCTGGCATACATGCGACGATCGCTGGTGTCGCCGCAGCAGCGATGATCCCCGCAAGCCGCAGACGGGAATCCGATGTGGACACGGTCGACCTGACCCAGTCGCTACAGCTGGTCACGACGTCGCTCGAAGGCCTGGCCGGCCAGAAGCGCCCCGAGTGGGAGACCAAGGACCTCAAGGAGGAAGCCCTCGCCGAGATTGCAGAGGAGGCGTCGGAGGGCAGCGCAGCGCTGTACCGGATGGAGCACGCGATCCACCCGTGGGTTGCCTTCCTGATCCTCCCTGTCTTCGCCTTCGCTAACGCAGGGATCGCGATTCCAGCGATGTCTCCGGTCGAACTCTTTAGCCACCCATTGCCGCTCGGCATCATCGTCGGCCTGTTCGTCGGAAAGCAGATCGGGATCACCGGTTTCACATGGATCCTGGTTCGCCTGGGGCTCGGTGCTCTGCCTGAAGGCGCGCGTTGGAAGACTCTGTGGGGCGGCTCTCTGCTGGCCGGCATCGGATTCACCATGTCGATCTTCATCGCGTCTCTCGCGTTCACCGACTACGACACTTTGGCCCTCGCAAAGATCGGGATCGTCGTTGCCTCTCTGCTGGCCGCCGGGGCCGGCATCCTCGTTCTGCAGACGAGCGAGCCAGATCCCAAAACTTCGTCGTTGGAAGGCTGAGGCGGGGTTCTGATCATGCGCGGTGTTGCGAGCCTGCTCGTCTGGGCCGCATGGCTTGTGCTGGTGATCCTGTGGACTCCGGTCGTCGCGATCTCACTCGCCTTCGCCGGCTGGTGGGACCGGCCGCGCTGGATCACGGGCCGCGTATTCCGTTTCGGAGCTCGTCTCCTGGTCGCCTTCAATCCCTTCTGGCGCGTTCGACTCGACGGACGGGTACCGGCCCGGAATGCTCACCCCTTCGTGGCAGTCTCGAACCATGAATCTCTCGCGGATATCATCCTGATCGGCACCCTTCCCTGGGACATGAAGTGGTTGTCGAAGTCGTCCATTTTCCGGGTCCCTTTCCTCGGCCTGATGATGCGGATGGCAGGTGACGTGAGCGTTCGGCGCGAGGACAGGGCGAGCCGTTCAGCGTCATTAACCGCGATGAGGCGCTGGCTCGAGAAAGGCTCGTCCGTCATGATCTTCCCGGAGGGCACGAGATCCCCGACGGAGGAGATGCTGCCGTTCCGGGACGGCGCGTTCCGGCTCGCGATCGAAACGGGCCGACCCGTCCAACCACTCGCCGTAAGCGGCACTCGCACAGCCATCCGAAAGGGATCTCTGCTGTTCGGCACCGCGCGAGTCGTCGTACGCATCCTGGAGCCGGTTCCGACCGAGGACCTGGGACCAGGCGACGTGGAAGAACTACGCCTGCGAGTCCGAAAAAAGATCGAGGATGCCCGTCGCGCCCTTGAGGAAGCCCGTCAGCGACCAGGTGGCAAAGCCGAGTCCAGTTACTGAGGACTGTGCTCCCTCATGACCTCGAGCACCTCGTCCACCGGAATGGCCTCGGCGCGTCTCCCGCGATAGCCCACGGTCGTCGTGGCCCGGAACAGCGAGTTCAGCACTGCCTCTTCCGTCGCCTCTGCGGTCGCCACGAAGAGCCGGGTAAGAAGCCGACCGTCGGGCGGCTCGACCGCTCCACGCCAGGTCGAGAATGCGATGGCGTAGTCACCCGACCCATGCGACATCCAGGAACCCGTCCGGGCGATGCCCGCGAACGCGCGCTCCGCCACGCGCAAGAGTTCGCGGTGAGCCAGAGGTGCGTCGGTGGCGACCACGATCATGACCGAGCCACCTTCGCGGTCGTCGCGAGCCGGATCTTCGGGCCGCTCCGCCTGCAGGAATCGACCGACAGGAACTCCGGCTATCGTGAGCAGTCCGCCGTAGTTCGTCTGGACGAGCACTCCGACCGTGTAGCCCCCGGCCTCATCCGGCAGACGCCGTGAGGATGTCCCGATTCCGCCCTTCCAACCCAGCGCTCGTGTGCCCGTGCCCGCACCGACGGCGCCTTCCTCGACTGGTCCGCCGGTCGCGGATCGCAACGCTGCCCTGACGTCATCCAGACCGATCGGGCGAGCGCGAATGTCGCTGAGAAACCCGTCGTTCGTCTCTCCCACTACCGGATTAATCGATCTTACGTCGGCATTCGCCGGATCCGACAGGAGCGTGTCAACGAGGGCATCCGCGGCCCGAAAGACGCTGAGAGTGCCCGTGAGCAGAATCGGGGTCTCGATCTGGCCCAGCTCGTTGACCTGGCTCAAGCCGATCAGTTTGCCGAACCCGTTCCGAACGACGATTGCGCCCTGGACTTTGGAAACGAATACGTTTCCACCATGCGGAAGGACAGCGGTGACGCCGGTTCGAATCGAGTCGCCTACGATCAGGGTCCGGTGGCCGACCAGAACTCCACCTACGTCCGTGATCGCGTTGAGGGGACCCGGGTCCATCACGCCGATCTCGATGCCGAGGTCTCGAGCCCGAGGCCGATGTTCTTGCGCGCCGGCTTCAGCGCCTCGGCCCATCGTCAGCGACACGACCGCGACCGCGACACCGCCGATACGTGTTCCTCTCACGGGCGCTCGCAACCGGAGCGCGCGAATTCCCTCTCCACGTCCTGGACCCCTGCGTACAACCTGTCGTCACGCGTGGCGAGCTCGTCCGGCAAGCGTCCGCGGAATCTCGCCTTGCCCTGGACGTTGTAGGCGATCCAGCTGTCATCTACCTCCACGTACGCGGTGCGTAGCTCAGCACAGGTGGCCTGACCGGCGTCCACGGCCACGGCTCGCCCGTAATAGCGGCTGATCGCCTCGAGGAGGGTATCTCCCAGCTCTTCGAACTCTCCCGCCGTGGCGACGTCCAGCGTGGAATCGGGCGGCACGGGTGGCGTTCCCTCCCCTGCATCCGATGGTGCCTCGCCGGCGTCGGAGGGCATGCCCCCGTCCAACTCTCCGGCCCCCTGCTCCAGCAACAACTCCTCGACGGAAGCCGGTTGCCCACCAGCGTCAGATTCCGGTCCAGACCCGGAGGGCCGGGCGAACACGAACAGGCTGGCGACGATGGCCGCGACCACGACAAATCCGGCGACGATCATGAGCGGATTGTGCGAGCGAGCCGTCCGCTCCGGCTTCGGTTCCTTCGCGTCCGGCTCCTGGACCGAGTCAGACAGCGGCTCGACAGGCTCGTCCCCCGTCTCCCCCACGTCTTCCCGGTCGAGGTCGACCGCCTGAGCCACCGCAAGCTCATCGACGATCAGGGAGTCCGCATCATCATCACCCGGCTCATCCCAATCCGGCTCGACCAACACCGGATCCAGCGGCTCTCCCACCTGTGCCGTGACGTCCGCCCTCTCCACTTCCGTCACGAAGGAATCGAGATCCGTATCGTCGACGACGTCGAGAGTCCCTTCCTCGTCCGCGCCGCCTGCATCCCAGCCCGGCTCGGGCAAAGACTCCAGATCGAGATCCAGATCCCCGTCGCCGAAGTCTTTGGCAGGCTCGTCGATGATGGGCAGCGCGAGCTCATCTTCGGATGCAAGGAGCTCGTCCATCGCCTCAAGGGTGAGCGACTCGGGCTCCGACTCCTCCGGCCCGGCAGCCAC
>CAXMRU010000225.1:0-11527 GCA_964195715.1 Akkermansiaceae bacterium
TACCTGCTGCGGGGCATCGGGCTATGGACCACGACGTGGATCTTCTTCTTCTTCGTGACCCTGGCGTGCCTGATCTGGCTCCACATCACGGTCAAGCGAATTACGAGGCGAGAGACGGCCATCGAGGCGATCCCGGGCTGATTCTGCGACGGTATCCCGCACGGCCGAAATCCGGGGTGCGCTGAGCTTCCTTCCCGGGGAGCCGTGCACCCCGGCGGTGCATCCCCTACTGTGAAGCGCCATCGGGTTCCGCTCGCACTTTCCCGGCCTCCCGATCACCGCTGAGGGATGAGACTCTGTGACAGGACCGAGTGCCGCTCCCGAAACGAGCCGTACCGTGCTCTCCGATTTCAGGCATTACTTCATCCACAAGCCGGCCCTCCCGACCCTCGTGGTATTCGATACGGATGAGGAGCGGACGGACTTTACGCAGCGCATCGCGCAGCGGGTGGGGATCGACGTGTCGCGGTATGCAGTCCTGAACATCCACCGGATCGGGATCGAGGCCCCGGTCAGTCACGTGTTCGAAGAGATCCTCAGCTGGGAAGGTGATTCTCCCTGCTGGCCCAACCACGTAGCCATGTTCGAGAGCATCGACGGGAAACGCGAGAACACGCGCGTCGTTCTTCTCGGCGGGTGGAAGCCGGTCGGCGTCTGGGCGAGGCGGCTATTCGGACCCGGCTTCGGAACCCTGTTCAACATGCGCGCCGGTCGAGTTCGGCGCGTGCCTACCGACTCGGATTGGGACAACGCGCGATACCTGCTGTGGGAGTGTAGCGGAGGGTACCCGATCGGCATCTTTTCGATCTACGTGCGATCGGCGATGGTGGTGCGTCAGGAGAGCGAGCAGACGCAAGTGTTCTTTGCCGTCGGCTTCAACCCCTTCGGGAGGGCGGGACTCTCCAGGATTCATCCGGTCAGGAAGGCCTGGGAAGCGGTTCACAACCGTGTCACGGGCAACGTGCTGAACCGGTTCAAGCGGCTGTGCGAGGCCGGGTTCGAAGAAGTGCGTGCAGGGTAGCTGCCAGCAATCGAAGCGACCAGAAGCGGTCAGTCCAGTTCCAGATACCAGCCTTCGCCGCTTCCGTCCGCCGGAGCAAATCCGACCTTCCTGAGATAGTCGGCGGCCCGCTCACCGCTGGCTTCGGCAATGATGGTCCGGTATCCGCATGCGCGCAGGGCTCCTCTCGAATACAGGTGCCGGCCGATCTTGAAGTCCCGGTAGCCGGGGATCGCGTAGTCGAGCTCGAGCTCCAGGGTCTCGTCGTCCCGCACTCTCGCGATGAAGAGCCCGGCGGGCACGAGATCGCGAAGGATGAACAGGACCAGGACCTCATCCTCCGGGTGAAACGTGAAGCCCGGCCATGACCTCTGGATGTCGTCCGCGTAGTGATCCAGGAAACACCGCAGGTAGTTGGACTCCCGTCGCACTTCGAGGACCTTGAAGTACTCGTCCGAGCGCCGGATCTCGCGCAGGAAGTGCATGTGGATGAGAACGATCACGGCATTGGTCCACACGATCGGCCACGCGCCGATCAGGTAGCCGTATACGAGGAATGTGATCGCGCCCCCGAGTCCGACGATCCTGAGCTTGAGGATCGACCGCATCGCGAGCGAGGTCACGACGAGGGCGGAGCCCAGATAGCCGATCAGCGTGTAAAGTGTCGTAGCTTCCATGCCCGTCAGGTTAGCCGGTCGGTCGAGGCCCGTCTATATTGCTCGGACGGCTTCACTTCCCCCTCGCGTGACCACAGGGCTTCATGATGAAAGACCTCAGAAGACTCGGTGCCAGCTTCCTCACATCTCTCATGCTCGTCGTCTGTCTGCCCCTGTTCGCCAACGCCCAGGACGTAACGGGCGACTGGTTCGGCAGCATGGATGCGGGTGCCCTCGACCTCCGGATCACGATTCACGTTACGGAGACCGAGGACGGCTATGCCGCCACGATGGACGTTCCGGACCAGGGACAGGCTGGCATTCCGCTCAGCTCCTTCGTCTTGGAGGACGGCGCGGTGACCTTCCGGTTCGACGCCGCCGGAGTCGAGTACGAGGGCCGGGCCGACTCGGGTTTCTTGTCGATCACGGGCACGTTCAAGCAGGGAGCCCAGAGTTTCCCCCTCGACTTCGGGCGCATGCCACTCGCGGCCGCACGCGGAAGCCAGGAGTGGGCCCTGGAGCGCGTCACGAAGACCGAGGTCTACATCCCGATGCGGGACGGAACGAAGCTGTTCACGTCCTACTACGTCCCGAAGGACACGACCCTTACGTATCCGATCCTCCTGCGTCGCACGCCCTACAACATCGAGCCCGGCGGGGAGGACCGGTTCAACATGAGCCTGATGTTCAACGCGGACGTGATCGAGCGCGGCTACATCCTCGCGTTCCAGGATGTGCGGGGACGTTACATGAGCGAGGGTGAATTCGTGGACGTCCGGCCGATCATCCCGGATCGGCAGAGCGATCAGGACATCGACGAGAGCACCGACACGTGGGACACGATCGACTGGCTGGTGAACAACGTTCCCCTGAACAACGGCCGGGTCGGTGTTCTGGGCGTGTCCTACCCGGGTTTCTATTCGACGGTAGCGCTGCCGGGCGCCCACCCGGCACTCAAGGCCGTGTCGCCACAGGCGCCGGTGACGAACTGGTTCATCGGAGACGACTTTCACCACAACGGCGCCTTCTTCCTGCTGGACGCGTTCTCGTTCTACTCTTCGTTCGGTCGTCCGCGGCCGGAGCCGACCCGCCGCGGACACGGACAGTTCCAGTGGCCGAACCAGGACGCCTACCAGTTCTTCCTGGACCTCGGGCCGATCCGGAATATCGAGGCGCAGTTCTTCGGCGACAGCATCAAGTTCTGGTCCGAGGTGATGGACCATCCCGACTATGACGACTGGTGGAAGGCCCGCGATCCGCTGCCGCACCTGACCGACGTTGCTCCGGCGGTGCTCGTCGTCGGAGGGTTGTTCGACGCGGAAGACCTCTTCGGTCCGTTCGCCACGTACGACGCGATCGAGAGTCAGAATCCAGGGGCATCGAATAGGCTGATGATGGGACCGTGGTTCCACGGCCAGTGGGCGTGGGACGAAGGTGAGAAGCTCGGTAACGTGCACTGGGGGACCGCGACCGCGGAGCGCTACAAGGAAGCGGAGAAGGTGTTCTTCGACTACTACCTGCGTGACGAAGGCGAGCTGACACTGGCCGAGGCGACCGTGTTCGACACCGGAGCGCGGGAGTGGCTCGAGTTCGACGTGTGGCCGCCCTCGAACGTCGAACAGGCGCAGCTCTACTTCCTCCCGGACGGAGGTCTGTCGTTCGAGCCGCCGAGCGCGGGTGAGAGCTACGACGAATACGTGGCCGATCCGATGAGGCCAGTACCGTACACGGAGGACGTCCACCTGCGCCGCACCACCGAGTACATGACGGACGACCAGCGGTTCGCGGCTCGACGGCCGGACGTGGCCGTGTACGAGTCGGAGATCCTGACCGAGTCGGTGACGCTGGCGGGTCCGATCGTGGCAGACCTGTTCGTCAGCACCACGGGCACGGACGCCGACTATGTGGTGAAGCTGATCGATGTGTTCCCGGACTCTCTCAGCGACTACCCGACCAACGACAAGGCCGTCCCGATGGCGGGCTACCAGATGCTGGTACGCGGTGAGGTCCTGCGTGGACGGTACCGCAACAGCTTCGAGAACCCGGAGCCGTTCGTGCCGGGCGAGGTGACGACCGTGCGATTCGCGATCCCGGCGGTGATGCACACGTTCAAACCCGGTCACAGGATCATGGTGCAGGTGCAGAACTCGTGGTTCCCGCTGGTGGACCGGAATCCACAGAAGTTCGTGAACATCTACGAGGCGGGCGAGGAGGACTTCCAGAAGGCCACGCATCGGGTCTATCACGACGGGGCGAGACCGTCTGGAGTGAAAGTCCTGGTGCTCGAGCGTTAAGCACCAGGGCCGGTGCTATTGCTCCGGCGTCATCTCGTACTGAATGGCCGGCATTTCGCCGTCGTGCTCGCCGCAGGGCTGGAGCGCTCCAGCATGCACCCTATCGCCCGTGCGATCGTGGTAGAGGCAGTCGAGCGTGGCCTCGAGGTCGTGCTGCTCTCCGGAGACCACGAGGACGTGGGTGCGCGGCTGCGGCGGGGTTTATCAATCCCCTGGTGGCCGCCATTTTCATGCCGGCGTCGAGCGCCATGGTGATCTGGGGCTCGTCGCGCATTGAGGCCTCAATGAACGGCGGACGCACATGAACTCGATCTTCTTTCTGTTGCCGATTGCCCTGATCCTGGGCGGGATCTTCGCCGCGCTGTTCGTGATGGCGGCTCGCGACGGGCCGTTCGACGACCTCGACGATCCGCCGGAGCGCATGCTGCACGACTGAGCAGCTCAAGAGCGTTTCAGCTGAAACGTCTCACGAGCCGGCGGCCGTGCCCCGGCGTCACCCTGAACTCCTCCCGATTCGCACGAAACCCCGCTTCCTCCCTATGTTCTCCGATCTCGTTTCGGCACATGCGCCGTGAGGGCCAACACAACTCGACGGGGAGCGGATGGGATTCTTCCAGTGGCTGTCTGACTTCGGTAATCGGTATATCGTGGAAAGAGGCCTCACCGTGGGAGGGGAAACGATCCCCTACATGGTCATCATCCTCCTCGGCGTCGGCGTATTCCTCACCCTTCGCATGGGCTTCATCCAGGTCCGGCGGCTGGGGCACGGGTTCAAGGTCACTTCCGGCGCTTACGACGATCCAGATGAACCGGGGGATGTTTCCCATTTCCAGGCCCTCACCACGGCCCTGTCGGCCACCGTGGGGATCGGAAACATCGCGGGCGTGGCGATCGCCATCCACTGGGGCGGTCCCGGCGCGCTGTTCTGGATGTGGGTCACGGCGGCACTCGGGATGGCCACGAAGTTCACCGAGGTCACGTTGGCCCAGAAGTACCGGGTGATCGAGGAGACGCAGGGGCACGCCTGGGAGGGGACGGTCTCCGGCGGTCCCATGTACTACATTGAGAAGGGGCTCGGTCCCAGGTGGAAGTGGATGGCGGTGGCGTTCGCCATTCTCCTCGGTCTGACGGCCTTCCTGACTGGAAACGCCATTCAGGCGAACACGGTCGCCGACACGATGCGTACGACGTTCGGCGTGCCCGCCTGGGCCACCGGCGTGATCACCTCGACCGTCGTCGCGGCGGTGATCCTCGGCGGGATCACGCGCATCGGAAAGGTCACGGCGATCCTGGCCCCGGCGATGGCGGCGCTTTACGTGTTCGGGGCGCTCCTGATCATCGGACTCAACCTCGGGGCCGTGATCCCGGCGTTCGAACTGATCTTCCGCGAGGCCTTCAATCCGACGGCAGGCGTGGCCGGCACGGGCGTGGGGGCGTTCCTCATGACCATGATGTGGGGTGTGCGGCGCGGCCTGTTCTCGAACGAAGCCGGGCAGGGCTCGGCTCCGATCGCCCACGCGGCGGCCAAGACTGATGAGCCGGTGTCCGAGGGTGTCGTCGCCCTGCTCGAGCCGTTTATCGACACCCTCGTCATCTGCACGATGACAGGGCTGGTGATCCTCACGACGGGCGTGTGGAGTGAGCGTCTTCCGACCCCGATCGTTTTAGACGGCGGGGACCTGACCTGGGTGAGCGTGGACGCGGAGGGTGTGCGGGCAGACGTCGAGGCTCCCGGGGAGATCGTGATTGCGGACGGACGGCATACGGAGACGGTGGATGTGCCCCTCCTCGCCTGGCACGACGTGCACGTCGAGGAGTTGTTCACCGATGCTGACATGACGACCCGCTTTTCTGGGACGATCGATCCGACCGGCGCCATCGCCCGGGGTACGGACGGCAACAGCCACGCGACGCTCTATGGGTTGGCCTACGAGAGCGGAGCCCCTCTGACGCAGGCGGGATTCCGGATCGGTCTTTCGCCGCTTGGTGACTGGGGTGGAACGATCGTGGTCCTTGCGGTGCTCCTGTTCGCGCTCTCGACCGCGATCTCGTGGAGCTACTATGGGGACCGGTGCGCCAACTACTTGTTTGGGTCGGCGGCCGTGCTGCCGTACAAGTTTGCGTTCGTGACGATGCACTTCGTCGGGGCCGTGCTGCCGCTCGCGGTGATCTGGAACCTGGGAGACCTATTCCTGGCCATCGTGATCGTGCCGAACCTCATCGCCCTCGTGCTCCTGTCACCGCAGGTGGTGGCCGAGACGCGGAGCTACTTCGAGCGCAAGCCGTGGAGGGAGAACGAGGCGAAGCGGAAGGCGCTGAAGCGGGCCGGAAGGCTGTAGGAATAGTCGGCCACGAGGCTTCGTGGCTCGATCCTTTGCACCATGAACGAGGGCCCCGCCTGTGCGGGGCCTTCGCTCATCCTGGCACCGGAAACCACGGAACGCTGATCGGGCGGTGGTCTCCGTGTGACCTTCCTGAGTCAACGGTCGTCTTAAGCCCGAACAATCACCGGAGCCCACAGTCGATAGCTCCGCAGCGGGACAATTCACAACAGGGGAATAACGTGAGAACTCGAACCACCACCGGACTCTTTGTCGTCAGTCTCCTCGCCCTCGCGGCGTGCGACGACAATCCGACCGACATTCTGGACACCACCACGGCCGACCAGGCGGTCAATTACGACGTGGCCATGGTCTCGGCCGACGCCACGATCGAGGACGTTCAGGCATTTCGGAATCCGCAGGACGGCGGGTTCTTCATGTTCGGCCGGGAGGGAAGCCGTACGGCGACCTTCTACGATGCCGACGGCAACGAGCAGGATGCATACGACGAGGCCGCGACCGCGAGCATCCACATCGTCATGGAGATGAGCCGCGAGCTCGAGCGTCCCAACTGGACGGCTGACGTCATGCGCGCACGCGAGATGACGGTGACCGGGCTGGTGGGCGACGAGACGACCCGGACGGTGAACGGATCGGGCTCGGAGGCCGTGACCCGCAGCCGTCACTCAGATACCGGCGGGCTGCGCACCTACGAGATGACGGGAACCCGAACGATGGAGAACGTCGTTCACGCGGTGCCGTCCGAGACCAACCCGTACCCGCTGTCGGGGACAATCACCCGCAACATGACGATCACGATCACCACCGAAGCCAATGGCACGGTGACCCGGACCAAGGAAGTGATCATCACGTTCAACGGGACGCAGTATCCCGAGATGCTCGTCGACGGGGAGGTCTTCGAGATCGACCTTGCCGCGGGACCCGGCGAGAGGCCGTTCCGTACCGGCGACCATCACGGAGGCTTCGGTAGCTGAGTTCCAGCCAACACTGGCGGCCCCACAAACACGAAGCCCCTCCGCGGAGGGGCTTCGTTGCATCCGGGTCGAAAGGTCTCAGGCTACCGTCAGGGCACGGGGCACCCGGTGACTTCGTAAGACAGTTCGATGCGCCGCGCGTCTTGAGACAGCGTCTCGTGACGCGTCGCCCTCTGCTCGTCCAGGTCGCCGTCCATCCTGGAGACGCCGTTCAGGATGTACGAGACCCACCGCGAATCGACCTCGACATATGCGGCCTGCAGCTCGTCACAGCCCATGTCTCCCGACTCGAACGCCGCGGACAGGCTGTGGTAGTAGACCATCGCGCCGTCGACCGAGTCCGCGAAAGCGTCGAGAACGAAGAGCCGGGGATCAGCGCCGGCCGGGATTACTTCAGGATCCTCGATGTCCGGTACGGCGGACTCGAAGCCCGGGGGAAGGACGATCAGGCCGTCCGTGCCGAGCGGGAAGGACCCCACTTCGGTCATTCCGCCGAAGTCGATGGAATCAGATATGACGGGACCAGCAACTCCACCGGCGTCTACGGCCGGCGGGTTGGCGGCAGCCGGTTGGGTCACGGGGACGCTCCGGGCGGCCGGAATGTTGACTCGTGATGCGACGTCCGGCCACTGGAAGAGCCGGTCGGCGCCGAATACGGCCAGAGCGACGATCCCGATGCTGGCCGCCACGTTGCCTGCCCGGCGCGCGGTATCCGACCAGCGATCGCGTCTGCGCTGCCTGGCGGCCTGGAGGTCCGCAACCTCCTCCGCACGCTGGGCTTCGGCTTCCCGTTGTGCAGCCTCGGCGGCTTCCGCGACCGCTTTCTTAGCATCCGCCTCGGCCACCTCCCCGCGCGCCCGTTCGACAGAGATCTGCCGGGCCGCTTCCTCCGCTTTCACGCGGCCCGCGGCTTCGACTGCTCTCTGCAACTCGGCGTCGCGGCGCCTCTCGACCTCATGGGCCGTGGCTTGCCGGACGGCCTGGAGCTCGGCACCTCGGCGTGCGAATCCCTGTTCCAACGCTTTGCGCTCAACGCGCAGGCGTCTGACTTCCTCGCGGGCGACTTCGGCCACTTTGCGGGCCTTGGCCGCAATGAGGGCGGTTTCCTGCTTGGCGGCGAGCCGGGCGCTCTCGAGCTCGGCGACCCGATCGGCGGCTTCGTTTTCGGCCTGTTGGCGACGGTCAGACTCGAGTCGGGCGGAACGCCAGGCGTCCTCTGCCTCGGCGGCGAGAACCTCAGCGCGTTCCTCGGCTGCCGCCCTGGCCTGCTCGAGGTCGGCGGCCTCCCGTGAGATTCGCTCCTCTGTCTCCCGGAGTGTGGTTTCTTCCTCCTCCGTCTTGAGCGCGGCCTTTTCCTGGATGGCCTCCTTGACAGCGCGCTTCTCGGATGCCTGCCGGAGAGCGTCCTCCGCGGCCTGTCTCGCGGCGTCAAGCTGCAGAGACTTCTGCACTGCGTCCTTCTCCGCCGCTTTCCTGCGCTCGGCCTCGAGACGGGCGGTTTCGACAGCAGCGGCGGCTTCTTCCGCCATGCGCTCGGCTTCCGCAACCGCTACCTGCCGGGCGGATTCCAGGTCCGCGGCGCGTCCAGCGGCCTCGATCTCGGCCTGTCGCCTGGCGGCTTCTTCATCCCTGCGCCGTGCTGCTTCCCGCTGGGCAGCCTCGAGCGCCTCCTCTGCCTCCGCAGTCCATCGTGTGGCCGCGGACTCTGCCGTCTGCCGCGTCTCGGCGAGTTCCGCAGATATCCGGGCGACCTCTTCCTCGGCCGCCTTCCGCGCCTCGGCCTCGGCCTTGCGTTGAGTGGCCTCCTCCTCGGCCTGTTTCTTAGCTGCCTCGGCCTCAGCCTCTCGCTGCGCGGCCTCTTCCTCGGCCGCCATTCGTGCTGTCTGGAGCTCGGCCGCCTTCTGGATGGCCGCAGTTTCGGCCTCTCGACGCAAAGCCTCTTCCGCACGGTGCTTATCTGCGTCCGACTCGGCGGTACGGCGAGCGGTCTCAGCTTCGCGTGCGCGCCGCTCTGACTCATCGACTGCCTGACGCGCTGCCTCCACCTCAGCGGCCCGATGCTCCGATTCCATCTCGGCTGCTTTGCGGACCTCTGCCGCGGTCTCACGCATGGCCTCGAGCTCGGCGGTGCGGAGGGCCGCTTCCTCTTCAGCTTCCTTCCGGGCTGCTTCCGCTTCAGAAGCCCACCGGGCCGCTTCCTCTTCTGCGGTTCTGCGGGCTGCTTCCAGCTCGGTCACGCGGCGGACGGCATCCGAGATGGCTGCCTCGTGTGCCTGCGCCTCGACCTGGCGGCGCTCGGCCTCCATCTCGGCCGCTTCACGGGCCGCGTCCGCCTCTGCGGCACGTCGGGCCGCTTCTTCCTCGGCCGCCCTTATCGCAGTGGCAGCCTCCGCCGCCTGTCTCTCAGCTTCCGCCTCCGCGGCCTTCCGAGCCGCTTCCAGCTCTGCCGTGCGCCGGGCGGCGTCCTCCTCGGCTGCCTGACGTGCAGCCTCCGCCGCCTCGAGCGTGGCTTGTAGCTCGGCCGCCTGTCTCTCGGCCTCCTCTTCGGCCTGACGGCGTGCCGCCACGAGCTCGGCCGTACGGTGTGCCGCTTCCTCAGCGGCTGCCTGACGTGCTGCCTCTGCGGCCTCGAGCGTGGCCTGCAGCTCGGCGGCCTGATTTTCGGCGTCCTCCTGGGACTGGCGACGCGCGGCCTCGAGCTCGGCCGAGCGGTGAGCTGCTTCCTCTTTGGCTGCCAGACGTGCCGCCTCTGCGGCCTCGAGCGTGGCCTGCAGCTCGGCGGCGTGCTTTTCGGCGTCCTCCTGGGACTGGCGACGCGCGGCCTCGAGCTCGGCCGAGCGGTGAGCCGCTTCCTCCTCGGCTGTCTGACGTGCCGCCTCTGCGGCGTCGAGCGTGGCCTGCAGCTCGACGGCCTGCTCTTCGGCCTCCTCCTGGGCCTGGCGGCGTGCCGCCTCGAGATCGGCCGCCCGACGAGCGGCTTCGGCCTCCGCGTCGTGCCGATTGGCCGTGGCGGCGTCCAGCATCGCCTTCAGCTCGGCCGCCCGGCGCTCGGTCTCCTCCTCGGCCTCCCGGCGTGCTGCTTCGAGCTCAGCCACCCGGCGTGCCGCTGCCTCCTCCGCTGCCTGCCGCGCCGTCTGAGCGGCAGCCCGCGTCGCATTCAGTTCCTCGGCATGTCGCCTGGCTTCATCTTCGACCGCGAGGCGAGCCGCTTCCAGCTCAGCGGCCTGACGAGACGCTTCCTTCTCTGCTTCCTGGCGAGCGAGTTCCGCGGACGCGAGCGTCGCATCCAACTCAGCCGCGCGCCGTTCCGCCTCTTCTTCGGCGAGCTGCCGGCCGTGCTGGGCTTCCTCGATCCTGAGCGATGCCTCTTCCTCGGCCTCGATTCGCGCTGCTTCCTCGGTTCGGCGGAGATCTGCCTCCTGCTTGGCCGCCTTCCTGGCAGTCTGCGCCTCCGCGGCCTGCCGGGCCGCTTCCTCCTCGGCCGCGACGCGCCCGGCTTCTTCCTCCGCCACTCGCCGGGCTGCATCCGCCTCGGTGGCCCGGAGAGCCTCCTCGAGCTCGGTCGCGCGCCGCTCCGCCTCGGCCGTCGCCCGTCGCAGCTGCTCCAGGTCGGACGCCAGGCGACCTGCCTCTTCTTCCGCGAGCTTTGCCGCCGCCTCGGCCTCGCGAGCAGTGTGTTCTGCCTGCAGGCGTTCGGCAGCGGCCCGCTCGTCTTCTTCCTTCTCCGCCTCCGCCGTACGCAGGGCTGATTTTTCGGCTGCTAGGCGTGCGGCTTCGAGCTCCGCGGCCCTCAGCGCCGCTTCTTCCTCCGCTCTCTTCGCAGCTTCCTCTGCTTTCTGACTCTGCTCGCCGAGATCGGCCGCTGTTCTTGCAGCGGCCGCCACTATGGAACGCCTGGCGATCTCTTCTGCGAGCGGGCCGGAGAAGCCGAGTCCCCTGCTCATGAGCTCGTCGCCCGGGCGACTTATGGGTCCGTCGGAGGTCGTCTCGGGTCCGGTCTCGGCGCCCTGCGGCTCACTCACTGCCCGCACCACGTCCACGCTCGTCTGGACGTTCGTCCAATCCAGGACGGTGCGACGCTCTCCGCTGCCCAGCGCCCGGGTGGCCACGACTTCGAAGAACGGCAGCGGGGTCGATCCCGAGACTCCCGTGGCAGTCTGGCGGAAGAACCCACCCCGAGGATCCTCTGCGTCGGACGCCACGACCACGGCGCTGTGCCACGGCTCGCCGAAGTACTTGCGGTGGGTGTTGAGCTCGCCGT
>CAXMRU010000226.1:0-17769 GCA_964195715.1 Akkermansiaceae bacterium
GGGAGATCCACCGCCACCATGATGCGCAGCACGATCTGGCGATCGCCGTCGGCGGGAGTCGACACGTTTGCCTTCCTTCCAACAGGGTCCATCAGCGACCTTCTATGGCCTGTCTCTGGTTTCTGATGTTGGCGCTGAAGAGAGCAGCCTCGGCTCGTCCTGCGACATGCGGCTCGTCTCGCGACACCTGCAGAATATGCAATAGGCACGCCACGGGCGGAAGTACTTTCGTACCATCGCGACAGGTACGATCGAACCGTTGTTTACACTTCGGTTGGATGCAACTTATAGCGTGACCGGCCACATCTCCTGCGAGGGGCGGCCGGCGCGCGGGCTGGAGAGACTAGCCCGCAATCCCGGAACCTGGAGCCACTTAACGGGAACGCATCCCCTCGTGTTTAGACCTGCCTCCTGGTGCGTCACTGCGCCGGGGACCTACCCTACCGCAGCCTCGGAGGAGGGCCCGCTTCGGCGGGCCCTCCGTTATTGTGCCCTGGGCATCTCCCGGCCAGAAGGCCAACGGGCGCGGGATGGGACATAATGGCATGCCCTCCCCTGTACCGAGGCGCACCTCTGGCGGGCGCTTGTAGCGATCCCCTGAAGAGGCCACATTGGAAGGCCTGAAACTCGCCACTGGACGCCCCACGGGAGAGCCTGTTCCCTACGGTTTCCCCGCGCCTGGAGACTGGCGGCGCTGGCCGGGAATTTGCCGGGTCCGACAGTGCCCGAATCACCCTGCTCCGCGGGTCGAGCGTCGGCGGAAGGGTCCGGAGCGATACTCTTGAGATGAGCATTGAAATGAGCCGAATCGTCGTGACGGGAGCTGCTGGCCAGGTCGGCAGTGAGATGGTCACGGCGCTGCGGAGCCGTTACGGCCAGGAAGCGGTCCTGGCGACGGATATCAAACCGCCGAACGCGGTAATGGAGCCCGGGTCGTTCCTCCTTCTCGACGTTACGGATGCGGCCGCAGTATCGGAAATCGTACGAGAGCACGAGACGGACAAGATCTTCCACCTTGCCGCCATCCTCTCTGCCCGCGGCGAGGCTGCGCCGCAGGCGGCGTGGGCCGTGAACATGGGCGGCCTGTACAACGTGCTCGAAGTCGCGCGGCAGGAAGGCTGCGCCGTGTTCACGCCGAGCTCGATCGCCGCGTTCGGGCCCTCGACACCTCCGGACCGGACGCCACAGGATACGATCCAGCGTCCGAGCACGGTGTACGGGGTGACCAAAGTCGCCGGGGAGCTCCTGTGCGACTACTACTTCGAACGATTCGGTGTGGATGCGCGTGGTGTTCGGTATCCAGGACTGATTTCCCACGTCACTCCCCCCGGCGGGGGCACGACGGATTTCGCGGTGGAGATCTACTACGAGGCCGTGGCGAACGGTCGGTACACCTGCTTCCTGGGGCCGGAAACGCAGCTCGACATGATGTACATGCCCGATGCGATCCGCGGGTCGATCGAGCTCATGGAGGCCGCCCCGGACAGGCTCATTCATCGCAACGCTTTCAACATGACCGCGATGCAGGTAACGCCCGAGTCGCTCGCGGCGGCGATTCGTGAGCACATCCCGAACTTCTCCATTACCTACGACGTCGACCCCGTCCGTCAGGGAATCGCCGATTCCTGGCCGCGGCGGATCGACGACACGGCAGCCCGGGATGAGTGGGGTTGGCAGCCGGAGTACGACCTGGCCTCGATGACGGAGGACATGATCGTCCAGCTGAGGGCCAGGGTCTGACGAGCGGTGCGCCTCGTCGGCGCCCGCCAAACGATAGAGCGAAGAGAGACAGGACCATGAAGCACACCACTGCCGAAGCGGCGGTATCGGTAATCGAATCCGGAAACCGGGTTTTCATACACAGTGTCGCAGCAGCTCCGGGGCAACTCATCCAGGCGATGACGGCTCGGGCTCCCGAGCTGCGGGACGTCGAGATCGTCCACCTGCACACAGAGGGTCCGGCTCCGTACGCGGCGCCCGACATGATCGGGAGCTTCCGTGTCAACGCCCTGTTCGTCGGGGCAAACGTGCGGGACGCGATTCAGAAAGGCGACGCGAGCTACGTGCCAGTGTTCCTCGGCGAGACGCCACAGCTGTTCCGACGGGGCATCCTCCCACTCGACGTGGCGCTCATCCAGACATCGGTGCCGGATCCCCACGGTTTCTGTTCCCTGGGCGTGTCGGTGGACTGCAGCAAGGCGGCGGTGCAGACGGCGAAGCGGGTCATCGCGCAGGTGAATCCGAACATGCCGCGCACGCACGGCGACAGCATGATCCACGTCAACGAGATCGACGACTTCATCGAGGTCGAGGATCTGCTTCCGGAGGTCCCTCGCCCTGTGCTCGGAGACGTCGAGCACGCCATCGGCCGTTATTGCGCGGAGATGATCGAGGACGGCGCCACCCTGCAGATGGGCATCGGGGCGATTCCCGACGCGGTGCTCGGTGCCCTTACGAATCACAAGGACCTCGGTATTCACACCGAGATGTTCTCGGATGGGGCCATCGATCTCGTCGAGGCCGGGGTGATCAACGGCAAGATGAAGCGCTCACACCCGGGCAAAGTAGTTGCCACGTTCGTGATGGGCACGCGGCGCGTATACGACTTCATCAACGACAATCCCCAGATCGCCATGCTGGACGTGGGTTACACGAACGATACCGCTGTCATTCGCCGAAACCCCCGGGTCACGGCGATCAACAGCGCCATCGAGGTCGACCTGACGGGCCAGGTGTGCGCCGACTCCATCGGCACGCGTCAGTACTCCGGAGTGGGCGGCCAGATGGATTTCATCCGTGGCGCTGCCCTGTCGGATCGCGGCAAGCCCATCATCGCGCTGCCGTCCACCACCCGACGGGGAGAAACGCGGATCGTGCCGTTCCTCAAGCAGGGAGCCGGTGTAGTAAGCACGCGTGCCCATGTGCACTACGTGGTCACTGAGCACGGTGTGGCCAACCTGTACGGGAGGAACCTGCGACAGCGCGCGCGCGCCTTGATCGACATCGCGCACCCCGATCATCGGGAGTACCTGGAGGAGCAGGCGCACGCGCGGTTCAAAAAATTCAGCGACGTCGTAGCCTTCTAGTAGCCGAAGGAGTCACATGCGTTTCTTCATCACGGTCATTGCGGCCCTCGGGCTGCTACACGGGCCGGCGACCATGGCGCAGGCCCAGGAGACGCTCGGCGACTTCTACCTGTTCGAGCGCACGGACCCGGACTCGGGTGAGGACCGAACTTCGATCACCACGCTTGCCGATGAGAGCTACGTCAGTGGCGCCGGCGGGCTGACGTTCCGGTGCTCGGAGGCAGGTTTCGAGCTGGTGCTGACGGCCACTTATCTGGGACGGAAGACGAGCACCCCGGTCGGCTACGCCTTCGGTGACGAGGAGCCAGCCACCTCCACGTGGATGCTGAGGTCGACCGGCATGGCTGCGATCGCCCCCGAGGACGTGAGGGAGGCGTTCACGAGCCGCGCCATGGATGAGAACTCGGTCGCGATCCGGGTGAGCGACTTCCAGATGCGCGCTCACACCTACACGTTTCACCTGAACGGACTGGCCTCGGCTCTCGCCCGTCTGTCCTGCCGCTGACGCCGCGGTACAGGCTCCTAACTCTCCACCGTGGAGAGAAGGCCACCGACCGTTCCTGTGGCGAGACACACCGTGGTGTCGGCCGCGCCGTAGTAGACCCGTACCGGGCTGTCTTCTAGCGCGTATCCCTCGGAGTCGTAATCGTCTACGACCATCCCGGAAGGGAACACGACGTTAGGAACCTGGCCGACGAGCTCGTACAGCTCCCGCGGCTCGAGCACGTTGTCGCGGCTTCGACCGATGAGCTGCGACGGGTCCGCGAGATCCAGCAGGGCCACTCCCGCCTGGTAGATGTTCACACTTCCGAAGTGGGTCGAGATCCCGTGGTACACGACGAGCCACCCGCTCCTGGTCCGGATCGGAGGCGGCCCCGCGCCGATGAGCTCGTCCCAGTAACGGGGGCGGCCACGCATCACGGTCGCAACGGGTCGCCAGTCGACCAGGTCGATCGACTCCGAGAGGCCGATCTCATCGCCCGACATCGGGCCATCCGCGTTCAGCCGGTTGGGCCGATCCAGGCGCAGATACCGGTCACCGAACCGCTCCGGGAAGATGACACCGTTCCGGATGTCGGGATGATCGCCGAGTCCCACGAGCTCGAAGTGCAGGAAGTCCGTGGTACGCGCTGTTCCGAGGCGGCACCCGGTCTCGGTGTCGGCCGCGAACATCACCAGGAACTCATCGTCGACACGTGTGAGGCGAGGGTCATACACGTGATAGATGTGCTCACCGCAGCTTTCCAGGCCCTCGATCCGCACAGGCTCGGACCACACGTCGAACACACGCCCGTTAGCGCTCTCGGCCATGACGAGGTACGTGCGGCGACCGCGTGTCTGGACGCGCAGCATGAGCATGTAGCGGTCGTTCCAGCGGACGGCACCCGGGTTGAAAACGGACGACGGATCGACGATCTCGGGCGGCATCGGCGGGATGTCCCTCGCCGTGACGATCGGGTTATCCGAGCTGCGGAGCAGTGGTCTCATTACTTCAGTCTCCCGCCGGGCCTCTGACCCAGCCGTCGTCCCGGTCATCTCTGCGCATCACGGCCAGTCGTCCGAGCATGGCCCGGATGTCACGGACTCCCCCGATCGCGAACCACACGATGACGACGCCCGATACGGCGACCATCAGATACGTGTAGCCCTCCCAGAATCCGGCCCAGGTCGAGTCGCTCACTCCGCGGCTGAGATTGATGACCGTGCCGAGGATGAATGTGAGCGTCCAGGCGGCGACCCACGCGTAGGTCACGAGGTAGAGGATCCGATCGCCTCTCGTGAACTCGCTGCCCATCCCGAGCACCCTGAGGCCCCGGGAAGGGGCCGCATCGACGACTTCCCTTTCGCCCGCGATCGTGTGCTGGCCCCGGTGAAGCAACCGGTCGAGGTCGAACGTCCGCAGTGGGCCGAGCAGTGACACGGATACGTACACGATGGTCGAGGCCGCCATCGCGATGCCCCAGAATTCCTGTCCGTTCACCGGGAAGTCATCCACGAGCTGATGGGTGACGATCCCACCCACCGCGATCGAGGACCCGGTGATCATGGCCGCCCAGGCTGCAGCCGTCGTCCCCCGTTTCCAGTACAGCCCCCCGATGAGGACCGCTCCCGAGCCTCCGGCGAATATCGCTCCCGTGATCGCGAAGAACAGCCAGATGTACTGGCTCTGCCGGAACAGGAAACTGAACAGGAAGATGAAGACAGCCACCCCGACGATCGACCAGCGCAGGGCGCGCATATGCTCTTCCGGAGTGAACGGCTTCTTCCGGAACGGCATGATCACGTCCTGGATGAGGATGCTGCCCCAGGAGTGGAGATAGGTATCGTGCGTGCTGATGAACGCCGTGAGCATGACGGCCGCGAACGCTCCCAGGAGGCCCACGGGGAGCATGGTCACGAGCACGGCCGGGCCGCGCAGCTGATTGCGGAGCGTCTCCGACTCGACGGTGGCCAGCATGTCGCCTACCGCGCCCGCCTGTGCCGCGAAGTCGGGATGACGGAGCACGGTGTAAGCTATCATCGGCACGATGAGCACGAACAGCTTCCACGGGTTGTCTCGCCAGTTTGTGAGCACCTGTCCCATCTTCGCCTCGTGGGCGCTCCTCGCCGACGCGTTGTACGCCTGCGTCCCCTGCCAGGACATCACGACGTAGACCACGCCGATCGTTCCGATCAGGAAATACCAGAGGTTGAAGTCCTCGACCTGGCCGGTCTTGTAAGGGTTGATCAGTGAAGCGTTCTGAGGCGCCATCGCGAGCGCCTCGAAAATCTGCGTCCACTCCACCTGAGTGAGGAGGAACACCGTGATGGCGATGAGCACCAGGTTGACGAGCACGCCCTGCACGAAGTCCGTGATGATGACGACGACCTGTCCGCCGCTGAATACGAAGAAGATGGCCGTCCCAAGGAGGAGCAGCATGACGAGCGCGAACGTGCTGACCTTTACCCCGGCGATCGACAGCACGTCCGGCAAGCCGATGTAGTAGATGAAGAACCGCGCGCCCACGGCGGGAAAGATGCCGAAGTTGATGAGGCCGGCGGCGAACGCCAGCATACCCGTGAAGACCCTGAACCGCCGGCTGTAGCGCCGCTCGAAGAACTCGGGCAACGTCAGGGATCGGGTCTCGCGGAACCGGTAGATCACGAATCCGCTGACCGTGAGGATCAGGATCACGATCGCCTGAGAGAACCCCCACCACGTGAGGGAGAAGCCCGCCACGTAGTTCTGCTCGAGGTAGCCGACGATCGAGATCGCTCCGAGGGCCGCTACTCCCTGGGACACCGAGAGCAGGTAGCGTCCGGCCGTGCGGCCCGCGACGAGAAAATCGGTGACGCTCCGCATGAACGGCTTGAGAAGCAGGACGCCTCCCACCATCGCAGCGTATACGCCGATCAGGATCGTCCAGTCGAGGAGCGTGAAGTGCACGGGGCTCAGCCCGAGATCCAGGTTCGGCCGTCTTCGCGGATGTGGGCGGTACGTCCGTCGGTAAGAGGAAGCACGGCTTCGAATCCGGAGGGAGTGAGGACGATCGCGGGTGGCCACGGCAGCTCCGCATCGGGGGAGCGCTCCAGCCCGAGCTCGCCGGCCGTGGCGGCCCACGATCCTGTCTCCGCCGCTCGTTCGCGCTGCCGGTAGTACACCTGGCGCAGTGCCCAACCGGCTCTCTCGCCCTCCGTCAGTTCGCCAACGGCATCACCCGCGGTGACGAACTCCACGATCCCCCACATCTCGGGGTAGTGCATCGCGATCCGTCCCTGGGGAGACCACACCCAGTTGTCCTCCGGCAGGGGCTCGCCGGTGTCCGGATCGGTCTGCTTCACGTAGCCTCCGCTCTCGGCGGCCAGGCGCCACTGGACACGTGAAAAGTTGAAGCGCCAGCGATCTCCCGGCCGCGGCGGCACGGGCCGGCCAGCGGCCTCGGCGAGCACGACCCACGGAATGGCGATTTCCACGCTCCAGCCCACGTCCACGTCCGCCGGGTCGTTCAAGGTGCCGTCGATCGCGACGGCCGTGCGGAGCTCGCGGATATCCCAGGCGTCGATCGCGGGACCGCCGTCCCGATACGGCTTGATCAGCATCAGGTCCCATTCGGTGCCCAGCGCGTTGATCTCCAGCTCGTAGTACAGGTGGGAGTCCCCGTCCGGATCAATGAACACCTCGAAGTCGTGGTCCTGGTAGATGACCGCGTCCCGATCCGTCAGCGTGCCCCACACGTGGGGCTCCTCCATGTCCGCGCCGATATACAGGAAGTCGTCGTCCCACAGGAGCCGGGCTCGGGTGCGGAATCTCGGGGCGGGAAGAGAGCCTCCCCGTATGTCCACGAAGTCGGCGGTCCAGGGTGCAGACTGCCATACGTCATCGTCCAGCGAGCCGTCGATGATGGGTGCCCGCTCGGCGCGGGGCGCCGCGTAGACCTCCGGACGCCATGGGATCGCCGGCTCCGGCACCGTCTCGACCTCCGCGAGCACGGCATCGACCGGGGCAACACGGCCCCGGAGCCCATCGGTCCGCCCCCCCTCGGCCGTGCACGATCCCAGTACTGTCGCGCACGCCACGGCGGCCGCGGCGATGACCATCCGGCGAGCCACGGCGGTGTGCGCCAGGTCGCGGAGGCGATCGAGCCCGAGGGCGGTGGTGATCGGGGTGGCGGGTCGGTGCATGCGGCCAAAGCTCTGTTGCCGCGTCGGGGCCGTCAACGTGCTTGCGATCCGCGGATCCGGTCATTCCGGGTCAGTGAACGCATTCGAATGACCTTTTTGCACGATTCAGGGGGGTCCTTTCGGGGAGGACACAGCTGTGGATAAACGGTCAATCGCCTGTCGTGATGCTGGTTACGCGATCACGACTCGACGAGGTATGTCCATTGCGGAAAGAAGTCGTGACAGCGGCCTCGTCGGCCCCGCCTTCGAATGGGAGGAGGCGCGCCGCCTGCCGCCCGGAGGAGGTACCGGAGAATGTTCGGGAACCTGACTTTCCACCGATCGATGGTGGTCGGCGTCGTCCTCCTGTGGTCGATTCTCTGTCTGGCACCGCCGCTTCCGGCCCAGGAGTCGGAGGAGGCCACTGGACCGCTGCTGAAAGTGGACCTGGTGCGGCTGCTGGCAGTGGGCGACTACACGGAAGACGAAGTCGTACACATCGTCCGAATGAACTGCGTGAGCTTCCGGCCTACCGAGCGTGACCGGCTGGACCTCCTGGCGCTGCCGTACGGTGGTCCGGCTCTCAGCGAGATCCAGCGGTGCCGCACCCGGGGACAGGCCGCCGGCTTCTCCCGGGGGATTCCCCGGGCCAACCCGGTCAACTCGACTGACGAGGCTCCGGCCGCGTCCGACGAGGCTCTGCAGGTGGCTGCTCTCTCATCGAATCCCCTCGGAGAGCGCCCGGTCTTCGCGGCGCCCAAATTCACGATCGTGGTGGAGGATGATCGACCGGCGCTGATGGCCTCTGAGATCCCGCCCATGCTGGAGAACTGGGAGCAGGTGTCCCAGCAGCTACTCCAGGAGTACCGGCCGAACCAGCGTCGAGACGGAAAAGTCGTGCTCAGGGTCCGCGTGGACGAGACAGGTCGCGCCGCCGACTCGCTGCTGACGGAGTCCAGCGGTGATCCCTACCTTGACGCTGCCGTCCTCGCCACCGTATCGGTGATGCGGTTCAGACCCGCGATGAGCCGGGACCGCCGGGTCGCTGCCTGGACCGAGTTGCCGATCCAGTTCGAGACGCCATAGCGGTACGACGGCGGAGCTGAAACCGAAGCGCCGGGGGCTCAGTCCTCCCGGCGCTCCACCTTGATCGTGCAGTTGGCCACGAGGGCCGCGATCGCACCCAACGCCGCCCACACCGGGAGCAGCAAGGCACCTACGACCCCGATCGCCAGTGGGATCTCGATCAGCGTGTTGCCCTGATCGGTCCGGATCGTGATGCGGCGGACGTTGCCCTCCCGAACGAGCTCCTTCACCCGGCTCAGCAGGTCCTCGCCCCTCACCTCGTATTCCTCGGTGGCTTCGTCCGGTCCCTCGGCCTCTGTCTCTTCTACTACCTCCACCTCGACTTCGATGCCGTCTACCTCAACCTCGACCCGCTCCTCCTGGTCGCCGTGCTCCTCAGTCACATTGTCCTCCCTGTTGTCTCGATTCATCCGGACCCGCTGGCGGGTCCGACGCCTGCATCACTTCTCCTACGAGACCTGCAGCGCTCAGGTTTTGCTGAGCGCTGCGAAGCTGGGACAGGAAGTCCCGAAGCGCGCCCTTCGGTCCTCCCGTTTGACCGTCTGCATCCGGTCGGTGGTGACAACGCCGACCGGGTCTGTTAGGATGGCGGCAACTTCTACGGGTGGTGGCGGTTGGGAGGTGACCATCTGAGCCGAATGACCCGGAGGATATCGTGGAGTGGCAGATTTACAGCCGCACGGGCCGTGTGTACGGAGCGGAGCTCAAGAAGCCGGCCGTCGTCCAGACGATGCACGGCGCAGTCGGAGCGGAAGCCGGCGACTTCCTGGTCGTCGATCTCGATTGCGAGCACATTCGATACTACCCGGCGCGCTATTTCCATCGCTCCTACGAGGTGGTAGAGCGGCCGCTTCCCCTCAAGGCCCAGGCCGACCTGTCGGCGCTCGTGTTTGAACACGTCATCGAGGCCGGAGATGCGTCCATGGGGGAAACGTGTGTGCGGTGCGGTAACCGCAGGACCCGCATGGAGTTCGAGGGAGTACCGACGTGCATGGACTGCGAGCTGAAGCTCAAGGCGGAGCGCGAGGAGACCATGCGGTGCCACCATGACGGTGGCGAGATGCGGAAGGAAGTCATCCAGAACGTAATCGTCGATCGCTGCCCCGAGTGTGGAGGAGTGTGGTTCGATGGCGGCGAGCTGGACATTCTCGGTGCCGCATTCCGTCGTGCCGCCGACTTTGGAATGCCTGCGGAGCTGGCTTCGAGGTTGATCCACGGACTCGTGGATAGGCAGTCAGAATAGCAAGTGCAGCGGGACGGAGAACGAGCCTTCTCTGGTGCTGCCGCGGTCTCTTCCAGTAGCACGATTCTTGATATAGGGATCGCTGATTCCAGGTTGCCGATCAACCGGATACCACGAAAGGAACAACGAGCATGACCAACGCCGCTAATGCGGAAGTCCGACAGGTGCTCGAGAACTTCATGGCTCACGTCATAAAGCGAAATCCGGGCGAGTCGGAGTTTCACCAGGCCGTGCGAGAGGTAGCGCACAGCGTCATTCCGTTCACGTTCGATCATCCGGAATACCGCAAGGAGAAGATCCTGGCGCGGATGACGGAGCCCGATCGAATCATCATATTTCGCGTGTCGTGGGAGGACGACCAGGGCAACGTGCGGGCCGACAGGGCCTGGCGGGTCCAGTTCAACAACTCGATCGGGCCGTACAAGGGCGGGCTGCGGTTCCACCCGACGGTGAACCAGAGCATCCTGAAGTTCCTCGGCTTCGAGCAGGTATTCAAGAACAGTCTCACGACCCTGCCGATGGGCGGCGCCAAGGGCGGCGCCAACTTCGATCCGAAGGGCAAGAGCGACCGCGAAGTGATGCGGTTCTGCCAGTCGATGATGACCGAGCTGTATCGGCACATCGGCGCCCGCACGGACGTCCCGGCCGGCGACATCGGCGTCGGCGCGCGCGAGATCGGCTATCTGTTCGGTCAGTACAAGCGCCTGCGGAACGAGTTTGATGGCATCCTCACGGGCAAGGGCCTGGCTTTCGGCGGCAGCCTGATCCGCACCGAGGCGACAGGGTACGGTACCGTGTACTTCATGGAGGACATGCTGAACCACCGCGGCGACGGCATCGAGGGCAAGAAGTGCACGGTCTCCGGCTCGGGCAACGTGGCCATCTACACCATGGAGAAGCTGCTCGACCTCGGTGCGACACCGGTCACGGCTTCCGATTCCGGAGGCACGATCCACGATCCGGCCGGCATCGACCGCGAGAAGCTCGAGTGGCTCAAGGACCTGAAAGAAGTCCGCCGCGGCCGCATCAACGAGTATGCCGAGCACTTCGGGTGCGAGTATCTGCCCGGTAAGCGGCCCTGGATCGTTCCGTGCGACCTGGCCTTCCCAAGCGCCACGCAAAACGAGCTCGACAGTGAGGACGCCCGTACGTTGATCGCCAACGGGTGCATCGGCGTTGCGGAGGGCGCGAACATGCCCAGTGACTCCGACGCAGTAGACGTATTCCAGGAGGCGAAGATCATGTACGGCCCGGGCAAGGCGGCGAACGCCGGCGGCGTGGCCGTTTCGGGCCTGGAGCAGAGCCAGAACTCGTCCCGCGTCGCGTGGACGCGCGAGGAAGTGGACGAGAAACTCCACAAGATCATGGCGGACATCCACGAACAATGCGTCATCTATGGCGGCTCAGATGATGGGTACGTGGACTATGTGCGCGGTTCGAACATCGGCGGATTCGTGAAGGTCGCGAACGCGATGGTTGGATACGGCATCGTCTGAGCCGGTCAGACTCAGCCTGTTGGACCTGCCGCCGGTGGCCCTTACGGGTCGCCGGCGGCTTCTTCGTGTCTGGAACGCGAGACTCTGTCGCCGGTATGCTCGTGGCAGACCCATGTTAAGGGCCTGTAAGTCTCGCGCGCCCTGGCAGGCTGCCAGGGCCCGATGAACATGAACCAAACAGGAAGATCTGCGATGTCCCGGAATAGAGAAAATCGTGTGTGCGCGCTGTCGAGGAGCGCGATCGTTGGGGCCGCGCTGCTCAGCGTGATCGCCGGTCCGCTGGCGGCGCAGGAAGTAGCGGACACCGCCAACGCCTTCACCGCAAATCTCGCCTCTCCGCTGCCCGTGGATCCGGGTGTGGTGGTGGGACAGATGGAAAACGGCATGCGTTACTACATCAGGGCGAACGGGAGGCCCGAGAAGCGGGCTGAGCTGCGTCTCGTGGTGAACGCGGGTTCCGTCCTCGAGGATGAGGACCAGCGGGGCCTCGCCCACTTCCTCGAGCACATGGCGTTCAACGGGACGGAACACTTCGAGAAGCAGGAGCTGATCGACTATCTGCAGTTCATCGGCATGCGTTTCGGGGCTGACGTGAACGCCTACACGGGGTTCGACGAAACGGTCTTCATGCTCACCGTGCCCACCGACAGCACCGAGATCGTGGAGACCGCGTTCCAGATCCTCGAGGACTGGGCCCACGGAATGGCGTTCGATTCCGTCGAAATCGAGAAGGAACGCGGAGTGGTACTCGAAGAGTGGCGGCTCGGCCAGGGCGCCCGCGCGCGGATTCGAGACGAGCAGTTCCCGGTCCTGTTCCAGGGATCGTTGTACGCCGAGCGTCTTCCGATCGGCGATCCCGAGGTGCTGGAGACGTTCGAGCACGCCACGCTGAAGCGATTCTACAGCGATTGGTATCGTCCCGACTTGATGGCCGTGGTGGCGGTGGGAGATTTCGATCCCGAGTGGATCCGGGAGCTCATCCAGCGCCACTTCGATGGTCTGCGGGGACCGGAGATCGCGAGGCCCAGACCACACGTGCCGGTGCCCGGTCACGAGGAGACGCTGTATTCGATCGCCACGGATCCCGAGCTCACTCTGTCCAACGTCAGCGTCACGTGGAAGCTCCCGCTGTCCGAGCAGTCCACGCACGCTGATTACCGGCGCAGCTTCGTCGAGAGCGCCTACAACTCGATGTTCAATTTCCGCCTGTTCGAGATCACGCAGGCGTCAGCCGATCCGCCATTCCTCGGAGCCGGCTCAGGAAAGGGACGTTTCGTGCGCGAGGCCGACGTCTACCAGCTGGGCGCCACGGTGAAGGACGGCGAGATCGAACGCGGACTGGAGCGCGTGCTGATCGAGGCGGAGAGAGTCGATCGATACGGCTTCATAGAGTCCGAACTCGAGCGTCGGAAGGCCGACGTGCTTCGTTTGTATGAGCGCTCGTACACCGAGCGGCACAAGAGGGAATCGTCCGGATTGGCATCGGAGTACGTGCGTGCGTTCCTGGAGGGCGAGCCGATCCCGGGGATCGAGTACGAATACGCGCTGGCCCGCCGGTTTCTGCCGGACATCACGCTTGAGGAGGTGAACGCCGTCGGCCGGGACTGGATTCGCGACACGGACAGGGTGATTCTCGCTGCCTCGCCCGACAAGGACGGCGTGGCCGTGCCGGACGAGATGGCACTCGCAGCGGTGTTCTTGGCGGCACGGACCGCCTCTATCGAGCCCTGGGACGACTCGACCTCGGACGAGCCTCTGCTTGCCGAGTTTCCGGAGCCCGGCCGAGTCGTTCACCGGGAGGAGATCGACGAGCTGGGCGTGCAGATCTGGCGGCTCAGCAACGGCGTGCGGGTGATCCTGAAGCCGACGGACTTCAAGGAGGACGAGGTCCTGTTCAGTGGCCGGAGCCCGGGCGGCACATCTCTCGCCACGGACGCGGAATACGAATCTGCTTCCTGGGGAGCCACCCTTGTGAGCATCGGGGGAGTAAGCGCGTTCAGCGCCGTGGATCTGCAGAAGAAGCTGGCCGGCAAGGTCGTTTCAGTCGGTCCTTCGATTTCCGAGCTGCGCGAGGGGATGTTCGGAAGCGCCTCTCCGAAGGACCTGGAGACGCTCTTCCAGTTGGTGTACCTGTATTTTACCGCACCGCGCCGCGACGAGACGGCATTCCAGTCGTTCCGGTCGCGCATGCAGACGGTGCTGGCGAACCGGGGAGCGAACCCGGAGGCCGTGTACGGTGACACCGTCGGTGCCGTGATGGCGCAATACCACCCGAGGTACCTGCCTCCGACGGCCGCCATGCTGGACAAGATCGACCTGGACCTGGCACTCGATTTCTATCGCGACCGATTCGCAGACGCGGGAGACTTCACGTTCACGCTCGTAGGGTCGTTTGATCCGGAGGAGCTGCTTCCCCTGGTGGAGCGCTACCTCGCCGCACTTCCGTCCACCGGACGGGAGGAGTCGTGGCGAGACGTGGGAGTCGAGCCGCCGAGCGGACTCGTGCAGCGGACGGTCAGGAGGGGACTGGAGCCCAAGGGCCGGCAGACACTGATCTTCACCGGTGACTTCGAGTTCAACCGGGAGAACCGGTACACGATGCAGTCGATGATGGAAGTTCTGCGCAACATGCTGCGCGAGACGCTTCGCGAAGACATGGGAGGTACGTACGGTGTGAGCGCGTACGGGTCGGGTTGGCGCGAGCCCCGTGAGCGCTACAGTGTTCGCATCGCGTTCGGCGCCGATCCGGAGCGATTGGACGAGCTTACGGAGGCGGCTTTGTCCGCGATCGACAGCCTCGCGAGGCGCGGGGCGTCGGACGAGAACCTGGCCAAAGTCAAAGAGACTCAACGGCGGCAGCGCGAGACGGACCTCCGGGAGAACAGCTTCTGGCTATCGGTGCTCGACGTGTACGATAGGAACGACGAGGATCTTCGTCTGATTCTCGACTACGACCGCCTCGTGGAAGAGCTGAGCGCCGAAGCGATCGGCGACGCCGCGGCGCTGTACTTCGACATGGAGAACTACGTGGAAGTGAGGCTGGTCCCGGAGGTTGAGTCCGAGCCTGAGGCGGTGTCGCTGCTGCCCTGATCAGACGGCCGCGTTTGCCGATCCCCCCCATGGGTGGCTTACATTGCGCTCCGGCCACCGAGGAGGAGCGCAATTGGACAGACGCAAGTTCGCTCGCACCGTCGCAGCCGTGCTCGCCGGCCTCGGACTTCCGGCTCGGGGGCACGGCGCCACTGAGGGTGGTCTCGTCGCCGCCGGTACCCGGTCCTCTTCCTGCCTCCTTCCCCCATCGTCGCTCCCCACCCGCCGCCTCGGGCGTACGGGACTGGACGTCCCGATCCTCTCCCTGGGCGGACATCACATCGGACGCGCGGCGTCTGAAGCGGACGCGAGGGTCCTGGTCGAGACGGCTCTCGAGGAAGGGATCCGGTTCTTCGACAACGCCGAGAGCTACCACGGCGGAAAGTCGGAGCGTTGGTTGGGCGCCGCGCTCGAAAACGTACGGCCCGATGTCCTGATCATGACAAAGACGCACTCACCCCGGGACCGCAGCGCCGAGAGCGCCCGTCGCCACCTGGAAGGAAGCCTGGAGCGACTGCGCACCGACTACCTGGACCTGTGGCAGCTCCACAGCACGAAGAGCGTCGAGGACGTGGACAAGGCGTTTCGTCCCGGTGGGGCGATGGAGTACATCATGCGGGCGAAGGAAGAAGGCCTCGTGCGCTTCGTCGGCGTCACGGGTCACGTTACCCCCGCCGCACATCGCCGGGCCCTCAAGTATTGGGACGAGGGCTGGCAGTTCGACACGTTCCAGTTTCCGATCAATCCGATCGACTATCACCAGCGGAGCTTCCAGCGACAGGTCCTCGTGGATATCGTGGCGAGGGACATCGGGATGATCGCCATGAAGACGTCGGCCGACGGACGTCTCCTCCGTGAAGGGATCTGCACGATCGAAGAGACCCTGCGTTACGTGTGGTCGTTGCCGGTGAACGTGGCCGTCGTGGGCATGGAGCGTCCGGATCTGGTGCGGCACAACGCGCGCCTCGCACGGGAATTCAAGCCGATGACCCCCGATGAGCTGCAGAGCCTGCGCGACCGCATTGAGCCGCGTGCCGACCTCTCACTCGAGTGGTACAAGACGTGAACGATCGACGGGCGGTCCGCTCCTGGATCTCGTACGACTGGGCGATCTCCGCATTCAATACGCTCGTCGGTACGTTCATCTACAACACATACTTCATGCGCTCGTTCGCCCCGAACGAGGATGTTGGCACCGCGCTGTGGGCGCGCGGCGTCATTGCCAGTGCTATTCTCATCGCTCTTCTGTCTCCCATTCTCGGCGCCGTGGCGGACAAGAGCGGCCGCCGTCGCACGTACCTGATCGTGATGACGCTGGTGTGCGCCGGTTTCACGGTCCTGCTCACCTTCGTCACGCCCGGCGATAGCCACGCTGTCCTGAAGGCTCTCACCATCTACGTGATCGCCAACGTGGCGTTCGAGATGGCGACCGTGTTGTACAACTCTTTCCTGCCGGACCTGGTGAGCGAGGACCGGATCGGCCGTGTTTCCGGGTACGGGTGGGGAATCGGCTACATCGGTGGCCTGGTGGTGATGGTCCTCGCGCTGTTTCTCTTCGTCGAGGAAGGGACGCGTTTCAGCTTCCTTTCGACGGCGGACGGGTTCAACATTCGCGCCACCAACATCCTGGTCGCGGTGTGGGTCGTGGCGTTCAGCATCCCGATGTTCCTGTTCGTCAAGGACACTCAGGCTAAGAGCGCGAAGGTGGACATCCGGGGCGCCTTCCGCGAACTGCGCCAGACGTTCATCGAGGTGAAGCGCTACAGGGAGATCGTAAAGTTCCTGGTCGCCCGCCTGGTCTACAACGACGGACTGGTCACCGTCTTCGTGTTCGGGGCGCTTTACGCCACGGCCACCTTTGGATTTGACGAGACCGAGGTCCTCATCTTCGGGATCGTCCTGAACGTCGTTGCCGGGCTCGGGGCCCTTGGTTTCGGCTTCGTGGACGACAAGCTGGGAGGCAAGAACACGCTTCTGATTACGCTGGTCGGGCTGACCGTTGCCACGGCGCTGGCGGTCGCGGCGCCGAGCCGGACCTGGTTCTGGGTCGCAGGCGTCCTGATCGGGATTTTCGTGGGGCCCAACCAGTCGGCGAGTCGGTCGCTCATGGGTCGGTTCGTGCCCGAAAAACACAAGGGCGAGTTCTTCGGATTCTTCGCCTTCTCAGGCAAGGTCACCTCGTTCATGGGCCCGATGCTTATCGCCGCGCTCGTGATCCCGTTTGGACAGCGCGTCGCGGTAGCCAGCCTGCTGGTGTTCTTCGTTGTTGGCGCGCTGATCCTGATGACCGTGGACGAGAAGGCGGGAATAGAGGCGGCGCGGGCCACAGACGCATAGACAACGTGACGGATACCTTTACGTCGGCCACCGGGCCGGCCCACCCAAGGGAGCCACAAAATGGCCGATCGAAGCATGTGGGAGCGCATGAAGGGCGCGGCAATGCTGGATGTCGCGACGTACGAGGAAGTCGAGCACGACGAGAACCTGACCACCCAGGCCGCGATCGTGGTTCTGCTGGCCGCCGTCGCTCGTGGCATCGGCGGATTCAACGACGGAGGCAATGGGATCATCGTCGGGATAATCGCGGCCCTGTTCAGCTGGCTCGTATGGGCCGGAGTCACGTATCTGATCGGCGACAAGCTGCTCAAGGGAACCGCCACGTGGGGTGAGCTGCTCCGTACCCTGGGCTACGCGCA
This sequence comes from Akkermansiaceae bacterium, assembly GCA_964195715.1. GTDB lineage: Bacteria > Gemmatimonadota > Gemmatimonadetes > Palauibacterales > Palauibacteraceae > Benthicola. The sequence continues at coordinate 17,339 of CAXMRU010000226.1, forward strand.
GGCGCCTGCCCTCCTCCTCATCCTGGGAATCCTGCCCCTTCCGTTCTTCGGTGGGCTGCTCGCCTCCGTGGTCGGGATCTGGCTCCTCGTGACGGGGATCGTGGCAATCCGGCAGGCCCTCGACTTCGACACGGGCAAGGCCATCCTGACGGCCTTCCTCGGTTGGCTGGTCGCCGTGGCGATTCCGCTCATCGTGATCGGGGGGGCACTGATCGAGTGGTAGGCCCATGCGAGTGAACCTCGCAGTCAGTTCCGCGATCCTGTCCGCGCTTCTCTGGCCGCCGGCTGCCTCCGCCGTGGCGCAGGAGTGGCCACTCACGAGGGCCGAGAGGTCCGACTACGATGAAACGTCCCGCTACGACGACGTCGTGGTCTTCCTGCGAGGCCTCGAGGGGATGCACCCGAAGTTGTCGTTTACGGCTTTCGGCTAC
>CAXMRU010000227.1:0-1980 GCA_964195715.1 Akkermansiaceae bacterium
GGACTTCATCGAAAGCGAGGCCCAGACGCGAGCCATAGGATTCGGAATCCAATTGTTCCTCGGGCTCGTGGGAATCTTCACGCTGATCGTTGCCGGTGTAGGCGTGGCCAACATCATGTACGTCGTGGTAAAGGAGCGGACGCGCGAGATCGGGATCAAGCTGGCCGTCGGAGCGCGGAAGAAACACATCATGTCGCAGTTCATGTTCGAGGCATTCTCGATATCGCTGCTCGGTGGGCTCGCCGGGATGATGTTCTCCGTGTTGGCAGTGCTGATTGTCGACTCGATTCCCGCGTCCAACCCGGCGATGAACTACATTGCAAACCCCAAGTTGTCGTGGACCATTACTCTCATATGCGGCTCGATCCTGATGCTGATCGGACTGGTCTCCGGTTTCCTGCCCGCGCGGCGAGCCGCGAACCTGGATCCCGTGGATGCCCTACGTTACGAATGAGCCGACCAACCCGTTTTTCGCTGGAGACGTGACCCATGGAAGACTTCTTCATCGCCCTCATACCGATCACCTTCATCCTATCCGTGTCAGGGGTGCTCATCTTCCGACCTCTTGCGAAGCGACTCGGCAACGTGATGGAGGCTAACGCCCTGGCCAGGCAACAGGTAGTTGACGACAAACTCCACCACGAGCACGTGAAGACCTTGCTCGAGACGCAGAACCTGAAGATCCAGCAACTGGAGCAGCGACTGGAATTCACGGAGTCGCTGCTGGAGGCGAAACCGTCTCAGTACCTTGCAGGCGGCCCGCAGCGCTAGGAAGTTACCTGACCGCAGGAGTCGGTCAGAAGAAGAAGAAAGCGCCGGCTCGAATCGAAAAGAGCGATCCTGTTCTGGACGTGCCGGGAACCGATACGCCGTCGAGTTCGAGGTCACCCCCGTTGAACCAGCCGAATTGTCCGGAGACATCGATGGAGATCTTCTCGGCGACCGGCATGTCCACGCCCACGAGGGCGGCAAGCTCCAGGCCGCTGATCCGGGTGCTTCCGTCGTTGAGGTTGCTGCTCACCTGCATCCAGCCGACCCGCCCCTGAATGTAGGGGAGCATCTGGGTTTCGTCGCTGAATAGCAGCAGGTCGGCGACCGCGAAGATCTCGTATCTGTTGGCGGAGCCGTCCGCGTCCTCGATCCCGTGTCGTGAGTAGCCCCCGCCGGCTCCGACCCGTAGCGGAACGGATGCGATCTGATACAGCACGGCTGCCTCGACACCGGGTCCACCGTTAAGGCTGTCTCCGATTTCGCCCGTGATCAAGGTGTAGGCTAGGTTGGCATCGACCATGAGACGAGCCTGTCGTCGAGGGTCGAATCTACCCTGCCTACTCTGGGCTTCGGCTTCACCGGGCACTCCGAGCAGGAGAAGAACGAAGGCGACTGCGCCAGCGACCGCAATGCGACCCATAGTGGCTCCCGTTGAACGGTGATCCTGAACGGCCTGATGGCGACCTCCCTGCGACACTCGCTGGCAGGCCCTCCGCATGTCAACACTGCGGGGCGCCACCGGGTTTCATCCCGAGCATCTTGCCGACCCCGCCGGAAGGCTATCGATTGAACGCCCAAACAGGGAAGTTGTGCTGCGTCAGGCAGAGTCCAGTCGACGAGAGCGCGTTCCCATGGCGGAGTGGGCATGAACGACGAACAACGTAACGATTCCTCACAGAAACCCGAATGGAGGGTGCCCAGTGAGGAGCAGCTTGAGACCGACGCTTATCACGTCTGGAAGCCGCGGCCCCTGCTGCGAAGCGTCCACTGGAAGCCCGTGCCCGCGCCGTCCCGGGATGCCGCGGCCGGATCCTACGATGTGTTCCTCGATCAGAGGGTGTTCACGGCGGTCCACCAGCATCTCTGGCATGCCGGGCCCGGAGAAGAGCCGTTCGGCTTCCTGGTCGGAGATCTCTGTGAGGATCCGGATACGGGTCGTCGGTATCTGATCGTCAGCGCGGCCGTGCCGTCGAAATTTCCGCTCGCCGA
>CAXMRU010000228.1:0-7291 GCA_964195715.1 Akkermansiaceae bacterium
ACCATGGCCATGTGACCCGCGTATACCGCGGCTCCGTACACGAGGAGTCGGGCCACGTCCACCATGGTGGACAGCACAGCCTGCGTGCCTACGTACTCTTCCGGCTCGAAGTCGAGCCGGCTCAGAAACCCGGCTCGAAACGCTCCCTGGTGTCCCGACAGGCCGCCGAAGAAGCCGGTCAGGGCCCCGCCCAGCGGCAGCCACCGTTCGTTCAGGCGCCGTTTCTTGAGCCCCGGCGTCATGTCCACGATCGCAAACCCGCCGATCAACGATCCCATGAGGATCTTCAGCGGCGTGATCTCGGCCAGCCGATGGCCGAGGTGCCACGTGTGGAGGGGGGCGCCCTCCGAGAGGCGCGTGAGAAGAAGTGCCCCGAGAAACGCCGCTAGGACAGCCGGAATCCCGAACCTGAGGATGATCCGCGGAACGGCGCGCCGATGGAAGATCCCCACCTTGAGGAGATTGTTGAACAGGTGAACCACGGCCGTCGCAGAGATCGCCACCTCGACCGGAAAGAACACGACGAACGTGGCCACGAGAAGCGACCCGAGCCCGAAACCGGAGAACAGGGAAAGCAAGGAAGCGCCGAAAGCGACGATGGCGATTACCAGGTAGCTCACAGACACTCCGTGTCCATGTTCAACTGTTGGGAGTGACCGGGCGGCCTCAGCTCCCCCGTACTACCAGGTACCGCAGCCGCGCAACGAGCATCCCGATGGCCACCTCGTTCTTGCCGCCCTCCGGAACAATGATGTGGGCGTGGCGTCGGCTCGGCGCGACGAACTCGAGGTGCATGGGTCTGACCGTCTGTAGATACTGCTGGACCACGGACTCGACCGTCCGGCCCCTCTTCTTCGTGTCTCGTCCCAGACGCCGGATGAAGCGTATATCCGAGTCCGTATCTACGAAGACCCGGATGTCCATCAGGTCGCGCAGCTCGGGTTCCGCGAGGACGAGGATGCCGTCAACGATGATCAGCGGACGCGGTTCCACCCGGCGAGTCTCCGGAAGACGTCGGTGCACCGTGAAGTCGTACTCGGGCACTTCGACGGCCTGTCCCGCCAGGAGGACTCGCAGGTGCTCCGCCATCAGGGAGGTCTCGAGGCTGTCCGGATGATCGTAGTTGATCGCAGCGCGCTGCTCGAGCGTCAGGTCCGGATGGTGGCGATAATAGGAGTCGTGGTGCAGGAGGCTGGCGGACGTGGGATCCAGACCTTCCAGGATCCTCTTGACCACGGTGGTTTTTCCCGAGCCGCTTCCGCCTGCGACTCCGAGAACCACGGGACGCGGAGCCGCTGCGGCCGTCTCCCCAGAGGAGGTCTCCGGTCCGGCGGCTGCCGGCCTCGACTCTTCGGTTTCGGTGATCCTCTCCATGGTCCCTTCTCGGGAGGGTCGATCAGGTCCCGGTAAGGATAACCCCTGCTTCGGGGCTGCGCTAAGAGTCCGTCCCACGCTCACACATGCTGTCATGCCTCTCGGACCTCTATATTTCGGGGACGCGTGACGGATCGACGCCACGCTGCACCTGAGGCCTCGATGACGACAACGCAGACGAGAACGAACGAACGGGTGGGAGCGAAGAACCACGGCGCAGAGGGATGGGCCCGCGGGCTCGCTGCCGTCGGCGCCGTGCTGGCCGCCTGGATAGCCTTCGACAGCCTCACGAACAGCGGCCTGGCCTCGGCAGCGGCAGGCGATGTGGAGTTTTTCCTCCTCTGGGGTGCTCCCTTCGCTGTCGTGGCAGTCTTCCTCGGATGGTTCGCACTTCGCGGAGGCCACGCGGAGGCCCGGAGTGCTGCAAGGGTAGGCTGTCTGATCGGTCTGTTGCTGGGTGGCGGGACGTTCGTCCTGTGCCTGGCGAGCCCCCTGATCCTTCCCCGGGATGCTTTGAGCGGAGCGGTTACCGCATTCCAGTACGCTCCCGTGGCTGCAGCTCTTGGGCTCGTCATCGGCGTGGCGGCGGACACGATGCAAAAACGGCGTCGCTAGGGACGCCGTTTTCGAAATCGCTTGGTCGACCTGGGCGCACGCTCTTCGGGCGTCCGTTACGGAAAGTCACTCCACGATCTGCACCGCCCTGATCAGCGGCCCTGTCGTCGGACCGCCGCCACCGAGTGCTCCCTGGAACGAAGCGATCCTGGCGTATATGCTCTGTTGTCCGGGGGGGGCTGGCGGCCCTTCGCCTGGATCGGGCACGATGAACATGCCCATGAAGTCGGAGATCTGGAAGTTCGAATCGGATCCCTGCTTCGTATAGGTCTCCGGATTGAACAGAGGCACCGGCCTGAGGCGCGGAGAGACCGGGAAGGCCGATCCCTTCACGCAATCGCAGCCGTCATCCCATGTGGCGTTGGGGTCGAGCGCGATCAGCTCGTTGAACGCCTTCGCGATGCTCTGCACGTTTCCGTTCTTGTCGGTCACCCAGTCCTCCACGGCCCACGGGACCTTGAGTTCCGGGCAGCGCAGGACCTGCTCGCGCAGCGTCTTTGCTCCCCCTCCCCCCGTGGGGTACCACAGGTACCACCAGCCGGGCTCGAACCGATTGCTGTCCGGGGGGTCATCGTCTCCGTCGTTCCCGTGCGCGGCTCCCTGAGACGGCTTCAGCGTGATCAGCGTTCCCAGATCGTCCAGGCCATAGCCCATCGCTCCGTCGCCGTAGTAGTCACCCTCATCCGGATCCCACGTATCGTTCTCATCCGCCCGTGTGCCGTCCGCTTCGTACCACCGGTCCGCGACCGTCACCGGAAGTAAACAGCTGACGGCTCTCGCAGGCCGCGCTACTGCCGCTGCCATCGCTCGGACATCGACGCGGTCCGCGCCGAAAATGCGAGCGAAGAACGTCCTGATCGGGCTGCCCCGGTCGATTGTCCGGTGCATGGTGACGCGCACCTTGGACTCATCGAGCAGGACCTCCACGTCCTCGGGGAGCAAGACTGACGACTCGCCCCGGACGTCATTCTTGGCCGCGAACGCGATCGCCTCAGAACGCGCTGCGTCCTCACTGTACGGGCTGTATATCAGAGATGAGGCTCCGGCGTGCGCCGCCATGTCGGCGGTGCGCTGGGCTTCGGTCCGGGCCGTGGTCAGGAGGCCGACGTCCACGGCGAGAGCCGCGGCCGAGATGAGGACTACGAGGGAGATCGCCACGAGAACGAGTGCGGCTCCACGCTGGTCCAGGCGGGCAATGAAGCGTGCTGACATCTGAGCCTCCCGAGAGTACAACGGTTACGGGCTCTTGAATGGGGCCGCGCCGGATATTCCGTTCAACGGGTTGCAGAGCGGGACTCCGGCCGAGCCGGGGCAGGGGTACGCCGCGTCTGCTACCATCTAGTATACTCAAACCTCGACACGCGGGAAGTCCCAACACCGGCGTTTGGAGAGCGGGAATGAACCAGACGATCCGCCGCATCGCGATCAACACCGGGGGCGGTGACGCGCCCGGCTTGAACGCCGTCATCCGGGCCGCCGTCCTGTCGGCTCTGCACAGGGGGTGGGAGTGCCTCGGAATCCGGGACGGGTACAACGGGCTGCTTGCTCCAGAGACGTACCCCGACGACGGGGTCATCGAGCTCACGCGGGACTCGGTGCGCGGAATAACCCATCTGGGTGGTACGATCCTGGGCACCACGAACCGTGGTAGTCCGCTCGCGTATCCGACGCTCGGCGACGATGGGAAATGGTACGAGAGGGATCGCTCGGACGAGCTGGTGGCGAAGCTGAAGGAGCTGAATGTCGACGCACTCATCGCGATCGGCGGCGACGGCTCTCTGGCGATTGCGAATGCGCTGTTTCACAAGGGCGTCCGTGTGGTCGGCGTGCCGAAGACGATCGACAACGACCTCGCTGAGACCGTGGTGACATTCGGTTTCGACACGGCGGTCAGTTTCGCCGCCGAGTGCGTGGACCGACTACACTCGACGGCCGAGGCGCACGACCGGGTCATGGTGGTCGAAGTGATGGGCCGATACGCGGGCTGGATCGCCCTGCACGCCGGCGTCGCAGGAACCGCGGATGCGATCCTGATCCCCGAGATCCCCTACGACATCCAGAAGGTGGCGGATAGGATAAGGGAGCGCGCCGAGCGGGGCCGCGACTTCGCGATCGTCGTCGTTGCCGAGGGTGCCCACGCGATCGGTGGCGAGCGCTCCGTGATTGCGAAGGAAGTCGGGCAGCAGGAGCGACTGGGCGGCATCGGCCATCGGGTGGCAGAGCAAATCGAGGACCTGACTGGAAAGGAAACCCGGACAGTGGTTCTGGGGCACCTGCTGAGGGGAGGAAGCCCCACGACGCGTGACCGGATTCTAGCCCTCCGGTTCGGATCGGCTGCCGTGCGGGCCCTGGCGGACGGCTGTTTCGGCTGCATGGTAGCTCTCGACCCGCCGATCGTACGCTACGTGCCTCTGTCGAGTGCCATCAAACGCATGAAGACCGTGCCGCTGGACAGCGATACCATGTGCACGGCCCGCGAGCTGGGCATCAGTTTCGGGGATTGACCACCGGGACGATCGTCGCGCGACGGAATGCAACGGTTACGGGCGGACGACTCCGATCATCGAGGAGCGGTCTTGCCCGGTGCCATCGCCTAGCTGGCCGGCGTAGTTGGCCCCGCCGCAGAACGCCCACACCTCGGTTGTCACGCCGCACAAATGCTCCGCCCCGAGCCCCAGGTTTCTGAACCGGATGCCGGCCTCGACCCGAATCGGACCGTCCGTGGCGCTACTCCACAGCCCCCCCCGAATCGCTCCGCCCCAGCACCAGGCTTCGCCGTTGGCGGTGAGGCCGCAGGAATACGCCGGGGCGCTCGGAAGAGTAAAAGCTCCCCCTGCGCCGTAGATCCTCTGGAGCTCGGGCAACCCCTCCACCTGGACGGGCGTGACCTGGTTCGGCAACGAGGGGTCGCCGATCTCACCGGACCGATTGCTGCCCCAGCACCACGTCGATCCGCCGGTCGTGATCCCGCACATGAAGGCGTCACCGCCGCCGAGCGCGCGGAACGTCAGATCACCGGACACGGGCACCGGAGTGAACCGGTTCACGTTCGAGCCGTCCCCGATCTGGCCCTGGTCGTTGCGTCCCCAGCAGTACATCTGCCCGGAGACGGCGAGCGCGCACGATTGGTAGTAGCCCGCGACGATGGTGGCGAACGTGACGTCCGAGGCTACCCGGACAGGCTGGGAGGACTTGTTGAACGTGTCGCCGCTGCCCAGATGGCCGGTGACGTTGTCACCCCAGCACCAGGCAGACCCATCGCTCGTGAGCGCGCAGGTGTGATCGTGTCCGGCGCTCACCTCCACCCAGAATTGGCTTCCCGGCAGGCGCAGGGGCTCCTCTATGCCGATGTTGGCGAACTCATCACCGGCCTGGCCTTCGTCGTTGAGTCCCCAGCAGTAGATCTGTCCGGATTCCGTGACGCCGCAGGTGTGTCCCGCACCCGAATCGATACCCGTGAAGCGGACTCCCCCGGCAACTTCAACGGGCCTATTGCTGGCCGTCGTGGAGCCGTCGCCGAGCGTGCCCCATGTGTTGCCGCCCCAGCAGTACGCCCTCCCGGCCAACGTGAGACCGCACGAATGGAAGTAGCCGCCCGTGACGGCGCCGAAGCGCAAGGCTCCGTCAGGGGCCGGAGGGCCCGTGACGTCGTCGCCCCCGCAGCCACCGATTACGGTCAGCAGAGTCATTGCGGCCAGCTCTGCCAGCCACTCGATTCGCAGCGGTCGTCGCAAACGGTTCCCTTCGTCCACGTCCGGCAAAGCTCGATTGGCGTACGTGTGCCCGTCACGACGAAAACACCCGGAAATCAGGAAAGATCCGTCCCGGCGTGTTATCTTGCCTCCATGAAAACAGCTCTGGCATCCATGGCCGGCGGCATCGGCGCCGCGTTCGGGTCGCTACTTTGTTGCACCGGTCCGCTGGTGCTGGCATCCGTCGGCATGTCGGGAGCCGCCCTGGCCGGCTTCCTTCCGTACCGTCCGTTCTTCGTCGTGGCGGCGATGGGACTTCTCTGGTTGGCGTTCAATCTGGTCGACCGAGAGGAGGCAAAGGTGTGCGAACCGGGAGCCGCATGCGCGACCCCAAGCACCCGGCGTTTCGTTCGCCGACTGCTGTGGATATCCGTGGCGGTCTCGTTCGTGTTCCTGTCGTCACCACTCTGGGCCCGGTTCGTCTTCCGGAGTTGAGGCTGCGGAGTTTCCTGGCAACCTGTCAGGGCCGTCACTCCCGTTCGAGCCGCCCGGCGCCGACCTGTGCCTGATCTGTTACTTTGCATGCGATCCAATCACGTACCCGTTCACGCCATTTGCAGGAGAACGCCATGCGGCGCGTCACGTTCGTGCTTCTCGCGCTCTGCTTCGCCACGACCGCCGTCGAGGCCCGGGCACAGGTCACCCTGGGGCTCAAGGGAGGCCTCAACATTTCGAACCTCAGCGCGAAAGACGCCGACGGCTCGACGGTCGACTTCGACTCTCGGACAGTTTTCACGGGTGGAGCTTACCTGCAGGCGGGACTCGGCAGCGTGCTCGCGCTCCAGGCCGAGGCCCTCTATTCACCGAGGGGAGCGAACGACGACGGCGGTGCCAGCCTCGATCTGACCTACTTCGACCTGCCGCTGCTCGTGCTGATTCGAGTTCCGGCGGGCGACAGCGCGATCTGGCCGATCCTTTACGCGGGCCCCGTTCTGTCGTTCGAAACGAAGTGCAGGCTCAATTCAGATGAAGGCTCGTCCGTGGATTGTGGCTCCGGAGATGACGTGTTGTTTCGGACGAAGAACACGGACGTCGGCGTGACCTTCGGCGGCGGGTTCGAGGTCTTCATGGGGTCGTACACCCTGCAGCTCGACGGGCGGTACAACCTCGGCCTCGTCGACATCGACGACACGATGGACGGGGCGGTCGGCAGCTTGAAGAATCGGACCTGGTCGTTCTACATCGGCCTGGGTCGCGTGCTCTCTCCCTGATGGCAGATCTTGCAGTTTGCCAACCGGGACGACGAGCGTCACATTCCTCGCCCACAAACATACGACCGGCGAGCGAACGCCGGTGAACGCAACAGGGGGAAGTCAGATGAAGAAGCTGTTTGTCGTGCTCGCTCTTCTGCTCGTGGCGAAGACCGCCTACGCGCAGGACCAATACGTGGAGCTGCTGCGCTCCGACATCAAGACCCAGAAGGTCGCGGTGATCACGGAGGCGATGCATCTGGAGGAAGGACAGTCCGACGCCTTCTGGCAGATTTACCGGGACTACGACTACGAGCTCTCGGACATCGTGGACCAGCGCATCGCGAACATCAAGAACTA
>CAXMRU010000229.1:0-2285 GCA_964195715.1 Akkermansiaceae bacterium
ACCTGGTCCGCTCCCAGACCGTCGGCCTTCATCAGGATCCCGCCGCTCAGATCGCGGTATTCGGCCCACGTGATGACGAAGGGGTGCCGGACGCCGTTTGCATCCGGCTGGGCGAGGAACAGCTTGCCGTTCGTGCCCTCAACGCCGTCGAACGGGGCCCCGTTCCTTGCCCGGGCCGGCGCGGTGTCGGAGGGAAACGGCTCGCCGAACACCTGCATCCCCGCCGCATCGCTGTCGGACGTCATCACCATCAGCGTCTTCGGATGATCTGAGATGAAGGCCCGGATCACACCGATCGCCTCGTCCGCCCTCTGACCCGCCTGAATTTCTCCCCACGCGTTGTTCGCGTTGGCCATGTTGTCGGTCCCCTCTTCCTCCGCGGTGAGGAAGAAGCGCCGCCCGCTGCGTGACAGGATGTCGAGCGCGGACTGCGTCATCTCGGCCATCGTCGGGACATCATCAGGCCAGGCCACCAGCCCATCCTCCAGCAGGCGCTCTTCCGGACGATCGTTGAACGTGTGATAAGCCGCGAACAGACCGAGCACCTTCGTGACCGTATCGGGAAGCACGAGCAGCTCGGCTCTCGTTCGAACGACCGTGTATCCGCGGTCACGAGCTTCTTCGATCAGGTCGCGCCCATCCTTCCGGGCTCCCGGGCCGTACACGCCCTCGGCTCCCTCGGGAAGGAAGTACTTCTCGCCACCGCCCAGGATGACCTCGGCCCCGGACTCGAAGATCTGGCGCGCGATCTCTTCGTGATTCGAGCGCACCGGGACGCTGGCCGCGAACACTCCGGAGCCGGGCTCCGTGATCGTGCCACTGTTCACCAGCCCCACGGCGAGTCCGGCCGCCTGGGCCTCCTGGAGAATGCTCCCGTCGAAACCGGATGCCGCCGTCAACGGCTCCTTTCCGTCCATTCCGTAGCTGTCCGCCAGCACTTTGACCCCGTACGCGTGTGTCGTGGCCCCGCCATGCGACGTCGAGGTGAGCCGGTCCTTCATGTGGCCCGTGTAGACCGCCATGTAGGGCAGCCGGTCCCAGTTGAGACGGCCGTCCGGTCCCACGGTCATCATCCGCACAGCGCCCCAGGTGTTTACTCCCATCCCGTCGGGATGAAAAAATATGACGCTGCCCAGTTCGGCATCGGACTCCTGGGAGCGGAGCTTGGGGAGGAGAACTGCCGCGGCGACGACCAGGGCGACCGCAAGTCCTGCCAGGCGAGAGAATCTGGACATCGTGCGCTCCGGAAAAGGTCTACGCACTCACGGCGGACTTCTTTCCGCCGTACGTCCCGAAGACGATGTCCCACAGCGGCGAGCTCACTCCGTAATCCTCGTCGGGGTCCAGGAAATGGTGCCGCATGTGTGACTTCTTGACCAGCCTGCCGAAGGCCGTGGGCATGGACTTATGATGCAGGACGAAGTGTGTCGTGTCGTAGATCAGATAGCCCACCAGCAAACCGGTGAAGGCCGGTATCGCGGCCTCTCCGAGGACCGAACTGAAGACCAGCCACGCCACGATCCCCATCGGGATACTGGCGATGGGAGGCATCACTAGCCGCCGCGAGTCGCTCGGATATTCGTGATGGACGCCGTGGAAGATGAAGTAGATCACATGGCGGAGCGTCGGCAGCTCGGGAATCACCGGCTGCTCCAGCTCGAGACCCGCGCAGATCTCGTGCGTCCCCTTCATTACATCCTCGGGCGCGTGAAACGCGAAGCGGTGCAGCAAGTACTCCAGGAACGTCCAGGTCAGCAGGCCGATAGCGAAATAGAGCACGGTAGCGCCCACGCTGACCGGACTGATCCAGAGCAGAGCGATCACGATCGGAACATAGATCAAGTGCGGGACGAGTGGATGAACGTATGTGGTGCGCTCAAGCAGATCACTGCGGAACATACGCACTGATTCGTCACGATTCGACACGTGGAACTCGCCCATCTGACGCTCCCCGAAGCTCGAACAACAAAAGGCCACAATCAAGTCAGGAATACTACTGGGCCGGGACTCGATCTGAAAGGGACCGTGTGTACTGGATCGCCGGACTATCGACCGCGGACGAACAACCGTGTGAACACCGCAAGGACCACGATGGCGCCGATGAGAAGAGGCTCCGGAAGACCGAGGGCTCGCCCGCCGAACAGCACGCCGAGTGCGACCGCGAGAATGACCAGTCCGTGCACGAATCTCTGAGTCATGAGTCCTCTCTCTGCCCACATGGAGCAAGCCGGCCGGTTGGAAGTGGGAAGTGGCAACCCGCGCCGCGGACCTGGCCCGCGAATGCC
>CAXMRU010000230.1:0-7299 GCA_964195715.1 Akkermansiaceae bacterium
CGCCGGTTTCCATCCCCTACATCCACCAGCCTGGCTCGCAGCTCGAAGTTTGCGTCCATCAGGGGCGCGAGCTGCTCGGGAGAGCCCGCGACCAGTACCTGCCGCGCCTCGTCCGCCAGTCCAGCGAGGTCCTTGAGGATGGCGTCGGCCTGTGGGTCCCCCTTCGCCACGCGCTCTCGCAGCCGGTTGTGTACGTGTTCGCTTCCGGCAGCCATTCCCGGGTGCCAGGCGACGAACAGAGCCGGCAGACGATTCGTGGGGAGCTGCTCGTAGCGCCCTCGTCCCGTGGCGCTGAGGAGGGAATCTGACAGGTCCATATACGTGACTCCTCCCAGCACCTGCGCGACCCGGTCCATCAGGCCGCCGTGGATCCCGAGCTCCCGGGTCTCGACCTCGAGTGCCAGGGTTGGAAGATCTTCCTCAGGGATCGTCGCCCCGTAACGAAGTGCGAGAGCCCGGAGTATGGTCACGGCCAGCGCGCTGGATCCGGCCAGGCCGACCCGTTCTGGGATGTCCGTCTCGTACTGGAGAAGAAACCCCTCATGCGGCAGTGGAGCCCTGTCCAACCATTCTCGCTCGGGGGCCTCGTAGAGGAAGCGCCGGCAGCAGGCGATGGCGAGTCGGTGAGGGCTTCCGGGATCGGTCGAGACCCGCTCTTCCAGCGAGGAGAGGGAGTCGTGATGGAGGCGGCCGTCACGGACGGATCGAATCTCGACTCTGGATGCTGGCTCGATGGTGGCCTGGGCCGCGAATCCCGTGATCGCGACGGCCAGCGCCCGACCACCGTACCCGTCGGACGGGTTCCCGGCGAGACCGGCGCGGCTCGGGGCGCTGGTTCGGACCTTCATTAGCAGGTTGCTGAACAACCCTGGGTGGCCGCGTTACGAGCGCCGTGGGGGTAGATGCAAGGCAGCGCGACGAATGCGATGCCGTGTGCATCGGGGAGGAGCGCTAACGCCGCAGATGCCCCCACGGCGCCGTAACCCGCAGGGCGCATGGGGGTTGCCGGTCGATACTGCGTCACTCGTCGTCGAAGATGCGGCAGCATCGCCTTCCTCCTCGTTCCTTGTCTCCCCTCGGCAAGACCCATGCGCGCGACCGCCCAGGGTTTTTCAGTAACCTGTTAAGTCCAGTGTCAGCGCTGCGGCGCTTCCAGGTCAAGAGGGTAGCCGTCTCCGATCAGGGCCTCGGCCCTGGCGGCTCCGACCGGACCCGAGAAGTGGAATCCCTGGGCCTGAGTGCAGCCCGCCTGCTTCATGGCCAGGAACTGCTCTCGTGTCTCGATTCCCTCCGCGATCACTTCGACCTCGAGAATCTTCGCCAGCTCGACGATCGTGCGGGCCACGCCCCACTTCCGCAGCTTCTCGCGTCGGTGGCTGACGAAGGATCGATCGATCTTGAGTGCCCCGACTGGCAGGTCGTGCAGGAGGCTGAGCGACGAGTAACCCGTGCCGAAATCGTCGATCGCCACCTGGATGCCCATTCCCTGGAGACGGTCGACCACCGTGACCGCCTTATCGGCGTCTTGCATCAGGTCGCCCTCGGCGATGTCGAACCGCACCTGGCGTCCCTGGATCCCCTGGCGCTCGAGAATCTCGCGCACACGGTCCAGGAAGCCATCATGGAATAGCTGGCGCCCGCTCACGTTCACTCCCACGGGGGGTGGGTCTGCGGGCGAGAGATGACTATTCCACAGGTTGATCTGTTCGCACACGTGCTCCAGGACCCATAATCCGAGATCGTGAATCAAGAGCGATTCGGTCGCCGCAGGTATGAACTGGTCCGGAGGCACAATGCCCATCTCCGGATGCCGCCAGCGCATGAACGTCTCGAGGCCCGTGATCCGGCCATCCAGCAGCGAGACGATCGGCTGGTACTCGAGATAGAACTCACGTCGCTCGAGGGCCGTCGCGAGGTCCGCGCGCATTCTCTCGCGCTGCTGGTGGTTGTCTTCGACGGTCCGATCGAACACCTGGATCCGCTCGCGCGCACCACTCGCCCGGACCGCCGCCGCCGAAGCGTCCGCTAGAAGCGAGTCAGGCTCGTCGTACGCCGGTCCTCCGAGGACGAGGCCGATGCGCACGTCGAGACGCACGTCGCTTCGGGTAGTCGGGAAGGGCCGGCAGAGCTCCTTCCGAACACGGTCGGCGACTTCGAGCGCTTCTTCGATCCTGCGGATGCCTTCGACGACGAGCACGAACCTTCCAGGACCGTCGATGGCCGTGGTGTCGGCAGGTCTCGTATGCCCGGAGAGACGCCGTCCGGCGGCCGCCAGGAGATCTTCGACCGCCTGGTCACTGCCGCGGTCTTCAACCCGGTCGAGCCCCACCACTTCGGCCACGATCACGGCGAACCGGTCATTGGGAGACCGCTGCCGCCGCCGGATCGCCTGACGGATTCGATCGAACAGGATCGGACGCGCCGGCAACCCGGTCCGCTCGTCATACAGAGCGGACGCTCCGCTTTGTGCCAGCTCCGCGCTCACCTCAGCCAGTGCCGTCTGCTGCTGCCTGGCATGGAGGGCTGCCCGGCGAACGGCCCCCTGCATGCGCTCCTTCGTGGCGAACAGTGAGAGTTGGGTCGTCAGTCCGTCGATGGCGTCTCGGATCTCCGAGCGACCAGCATTGCCGCCGGAACGGGGAGGCGCAGTCGTCGCGAACAGCTCGAGCATGGCGACAGGCTTGCCGGCGGCCAGGATCGGAAGCAGCGCGTAGCCGGCGAGTCCAGCATTCCTCGCCGCCTCGCGGGCGCGAGTCTCGGGCAGCGCGATCAGGGGCTCGATTCGAACCAGTGGCTCCTTGCCGTCCTCGCTCCAGCCTGCGACAGGACCGCGCTCGAGGGCCCGCTCCAGTGCCTGGAACGACGGATCATCCTTGACGCTCGAGTGCCAGCGAGTGCCCGGGCCTGATCCGTTCTCCCACCGGGCGAATGCCACGGACCAGCCCATGACTTCGCTGACCTCCTGCATCGCGACGTCGAGAGCCTCGGCCAGGGTGCTGGCGCGAGACGGCAGGTCGGCGAACAGACGGCACATCTGCCTTCTCTGCCACACGGAAAACTCAGGGCTGAGACCGTCCTGCGCAGCCCCGGTGTCCCCGGGCTGTGCGCCGGTCGTCGGCTCCACTGGAGACTGGCTTTCGTTGTCCCGCATTGGCCGTCTCGTCCTCTCTGGCGGAGCGTTTTGCCATACGCTGCCGCGGTGTACGAATGACACGCGAGCCTTATGCCTTGCACCCCGTAACGGTGCGTGCCTCGTAAGGCTCTATTTCAATGCACCTTATGTGGGTTGGCGTGCGCCTGGGGGGTAGTGCGCGCGAAGCCAACGGATTCCGGAAGGTGCAAGACCTTAGCCAGTGCATTTCGTAGCGCATTCGGTAATCCTGCCACGGAGCGAGAACATCGTTCAGTGCGGAAACCCCATGTATGCGGCCGATTCGCGCTGGCACGCATCTGGAACACGGGGAGTTTGATAAGCCAACCACGGTCTGGCCGAACCACGCCCGGTGAGGAGGATCAAATGAGACGACAGGTAGTGGCCGCACTGCTCGTGGCAGGCCTCGCCGCGTGCTCCAGCTCGAATCCCGAGGTCGAGACCGGACCCGACACGCAGGCGTCGAGCATTCCGGGCACCGGTTCGGACTCCGGCACCGAGCCCGCGCGCAAGAACGACAACGTGCCTGAGAACGCGAGCACGGCGGCGAAATTCGGGATCCCTCCCGGTCACCTGCCCCCTCCGGGTCAGTGCCGCGTCTGGATGCCGGGCGAGCCGCCGGGGAAACAGAAGAAGAAGTACCCGTCGGGCGACTGCGCCTCGGTTTCTCGAAGCGTGCCGGCCGGCGGATGGCTCGTGTATCGGCCGGGTGAGGACAAGAAGGAAGTCGTGGTCCGCGAGTACGGAAAGGGCAACCACGTGGTGTCGATCAAGGTATTCGACATCGTGACCGGGGCGTTCCTGCGTGAGCTGGATCTGGACGCGAACGGCTAGAACGGCCTCCCGGTGCGGGCCTGGCTCCTGGCAATCTCCGTCTGACTTGCCGTGAGACGGGTCCGCACACCCTGAAAGCAGCCCGGCGCCATCAGATTGCCGGCCGCAACGCAGTCCACGTGGGCGAGGCCGATGGAGTGCCCCAGCTCGTGCGCCACGATGCGGGGCATGCTGCTAGCCAGATCGCGGGCCCCCAGCGGGTCGAGCTCCGCACCTATCACGGCGGGAATGCCCCCGATGTAGATGCCCCCGATCGAGCCTCCCAGGTCGCGGATCATGAACACGTCCCATTTTCCCGTCAGCAACTGCTCACGCGGTAGCAGCGAGGCAAGGACGCTGCCGGTGAAGGGGATCTCTCCGCGGATGACCTGGCCGAACAGGTCCTGATTGGCAGCCGGCTCGCGCACGATCGATTCGATAACCCACCGGACCCCCGCCTCAGCCCAGATTTCGTTCACGCCTTCGAAGAGCGTGCCGACCTCGGGGCCGGTGAGAGTCGTGGAGAGCTGTGTAAACTCGTCCGACTCGAGGAGGTGAACGCGCACATCGAGCGCGATCTCGGAAACCGGATCGGAATCCGCCGGCGCGGAGAGCCCGCCCCCGCTGTCGGAGCCCGAACAGGCCGCAGCCCCGAACAGGACCGCCACTGCCGCCAGGATCACACGAAACTCAGCCTGTCCCTTGACCCCTCTCATCCTTGCCATGGCCCTCGTTCTCACATGAGTCTCGCCGCTGCTGGCGGCAGCCTGTCGTCAGGGAGAACGCGGGCGACGCGAACTCAGGTTCCCGGACGCGTGGCCCGGATGCAAGAACGGGCCGGCCCATACCCGGGACCGACCCGCTCGAAGGTCGCGCGGATGGGCGGGGTTAGCCTTCCAACGCAGACCTCAACACTTCGAGGTGGATATCGATCCGGGCCTCCAGGTCCTCCGGCATTGGCATCCCTCTCTCGTGGCAGCGCTCGGCCACCATCGAGTCGACGTCCAGGATCCACATTCCGAGCTCCGGGGCGGCGTGCCTCCGAAGCGCTCCCGTCGAAAGGACGGTATCCGGGTCGCCTTCCGCCTCGCGCGTCGCGCGCCACGCACGCAGTATCGCCCGGTATTGCCGGGCGCGCTCGACGAACCGTCCGGCCCCGTCCAGTGGATCGGCGAAATTGCGGCACGACATCGGTCGCTCCGCCTCGAGCTCGCAGCCTTCGGCCCGGTGAAACACGCAGTTGCCGTCGTCGCCGACTTCCAGGACGCCTGACCCCTCCTGCACGTACCGTCGGATCACTTCGCCCGTGGTAACCGCGAGTCCGCGTGCGATCCGCGCTACCTCGTACGGTGTCAGGGGAATCCGGTTGCCGGGGCAGTGCGGTCCGCACGTGACCCCGGCCTCGGAGGCCCGGCGCTGCAGGTCGTCCAGAAAGTCGTCCATCATCGCCAGCGTCTCCTGGTCACGTCTTCCGCTCGCATCCTCTAATCCGTCGTCGGCGTTTCGGTCGGCCCGTTCTTCACGTACCGGTCCATCCACTCCTGCATTTCCCACAGCATGTGCAGGAGCGATTCGCGCGATCGGTATCCGTGGCTCTCGTACGGAAGCATGACGAGCCGGACCGTGGCGCCGAGGCCCTGCAGAGCTCCGTAGTAGCGACGGCTCTGCAAGGGGAACGTGCCCGAATTGCTGTCCATCTCGCCGTGGATCAGGAGGATCGGTTCGTTCACCTTGTCCGCGTGCATGAACGGGGACATCTCGTAATAGATCTCGGGGGCTTCCCAGTACGTGCGCTCCTCCGCCTGGAAGCCGAAGGGTGTCAGCGTGCGGTTGTAAGCTCCGCTCCGGGCGATGCCCGCGGCGAAAAGGTCGGAATGGGCCAGCAGGTTGCCGGTCATGAACGCGCCGTAGCTATGCCCCCCGATCGCCACCCGGTCCCGGTCCGTCACGCCCTTCTCGGCCACCACACTCACGGCGGCTTCGGCGCCGGCCACGAGCTGTTCCACGTATGTGTCGTTCGGCTCCTCGTCACCCTCGCCGATGATCGGTAGCGACGGGTCGTCGAATACGGCATAGCCCAGCATCACCCACAGGAAGGGTGACCAGGCGCTCACCCGAGCGAACCGGTAGGGAGAGTCGGTCACCTGGCCCGCGTCCGCGGCGCTTTTGTACTCGGTCGGGTACGCCCACATCAGGGTCGGAAGTGGGCCTTGGTCGGGAGTATAGCCGGGCGGCAGGTACAGGGTGCCCATCAGCCCGACTCCATCCTCGCGCTCGTAGCGCACCAGCTCCTTCTGGATGCCCTTGAGCTGGGGAGTGGGGTGTGGGAACGCAGTGACCTGCGTGAGGTCACCGGTCTCGAGGTCGCGCACGAAGTAGTTCGGCTGAATGTCCACCGACTCCCGACGCGTGAGGACGGACCGGCCAGCTTCGTCCAGCAGCTCCAACGGCCGCTCGTAGTAGGGCGCCTCCGAGCGGAAGAGCCGGGTGGTCTCTCCCGAAGCGAGATCGAAGCGATCGATGAACGGCCGGTCACCCTCCGAAGAGGCCCCGCTGCCAATCAGGAAGATCGATGCGCCCCCATCTGCGGTCCGGATCACGTACCGGCCGAACTCATTCGGCTCCATGACCGGGTTGCCAGGGTCGGCGTAGCGATTCTGCAGCGATCGCTCCTGGAGCAGCACAGGGTCCGCGCCGACGTCGCCTGGGCGGATCTGCCACACGCGGAGCTGCCGGGTCTTCCACCACATCTCGCGCAGCATAGCGAGGTCGTCCGATCCCCACGAGATCCCGGCGTAGCGGTACCCGAGAGTCGCCAGCTCGACCGGCTCTCCGTCGAACGGGACGTCCTGCATGAAAACCATGTCACGGATCTCCGCCTCCCGACCCGCGTCGCCGCCGTCCTGCGCTTCGGCCCACACCAGCGTTGCCGGTGCGTCGGCCCTCCAGGCGAAGCTGCGCGGGCCCTTCTGCACACTGCCGAACGCGATCGGGATCTCGTCCTGCAACGGAACGTCGATGATCTCATGGACGTCGCCGGTAGCCAGGTCACGGATCTCGACGAGTTGCGGGAAACGAGACGCAGGAACCCGGTACGAGTACGGTCGGTGGATCCAACGCACGAGGAGAAAGCGACCGTCCGGGGAGGGGCTGAAGCCCCACGCGATGCCCGGGCCGGCCACGGGCTCGATCGAACCGGCGAGCGATACACGTGCGAGCTGCGCGGTGAAGTAGTGGTCTAACAGAGCCTCGTCGTACGGATTTTTCAGGAGATCCTGGTACGTGCGGGCCGGTGCCGTGCGACCGATGCTCTCCTCGATCACCGGGCCCGTCGG
>CAXMRU010000231.1:0-6225 GCA_964195715.1 Akkermansiaceae bacterium
CTCTCCTCCGGCACGGCGGTGGTCCGTTCTCTCAGGCGTTAGGACATCGGGGACAGGTGAATTGTTTGCGGCGGGACTGGATGCAGCGCAAGGGAGGGAAGGCGGAGAGTCCGGCCCTGCAGGCAGGCCGAAGACGCGCGAAACGTTCGGATGTAGGCCGCATTCAAACAATTTCCCCACCCACCGGCATCCCAATTCCGAGTCGCCGAGGCGGCGGGAACGCGGACGACGGAGGTCGTCGGACCGTCCCGACGCTCGACCCCCCGACAGGAGGATGACGATGAGGAGAGCCCTGAGGACCTTCGCCGGGCCCGCGATCCTGGCCACGGCGCCCCTGCTGGTGGCCGCCACGATCGCGATCGCCGGCCCACCGTGGATCAGCATCGAATACCCACCCAACCGGCTGGACAAAGAGACGCGAGGCGCCCTCGCGCTGGTCCGGATCTACCACCACGAGTACGCGGGCCAGTTTCCCGTCGAGGGAACCGCCGAGGGAATCGTGGAAGGAGACCGCGTGTCCCTGCCCCTGAAGTTCACCGCAGTCGGTAGCAAAGGCGTGTGGGCCGTATGGGGAGACATCCCGAAGGAGGGCAACTGGGTGCTCGCGATCCACGGCACCGACGGGGTATCACACACGGAGATCTCTATCCTCGCCGCGCTGGCCGGCGGCAACCGGGAGATCTCTTTCGTGAAGGTGCCGCGCAGCCGCGAGGGCAACTGGCCACGGGCGGCGAAGGACTCCGACGTCGAGTCGATGCTGCGTCAGGCGGTCGTGATTGCCGAGGCACAGGGTCGGAGCCCATTCCGCGCAATCACCATTGGAGAGGCCGCGATGGGCCTCGGCGGGATGCTGCTGCTGGTTCCGTTCGGGATGGCTGCGATCCGGCGCCGACGGGAGGGCACTCTGATTTGAACGGACCGGCCGTGAGGAGCCTCACCGTACGATTGAGGTGAGGCTCTAAACCCCCTGGATGGATCCAGGAAGATATCTTCCCCAATCGGGAATGCATGACGCAGACCGATGGCCTGACCTCAGTCTCGGCCCGGAGGCCTTGATGACGGTCAGGCTCGCAGGTTCCGGAGCTAGGCCCCCTCGAGACTCGCCTTCATGTCGTCCAGGAAAGCGACGTAGATCCCGTGGCAGAACTCGTACGCGGCCTCGTCGTTGTCTTCCCAGCTCGAGGACCATTCGACCAGGGATCCCCCGCCGTCGGGGGTCGCCTTCACAGTGACGCGACCGACGTAGTTACGCACGTCGCCGCTGGAAATGGGCGAGGGCGCCTCGTCGATCGAGTACGAGAATGAGCGGGCGTCGTCATCGATTTCCCGCAGCGTCTCGTGGAACACCCCGTTCAGCAATCGGCCGGCACCGACCTCGTCTCCCTGCCGGTCGCCGATTCGGTCGAGGGAAGTGATCACGTTGGGGGTCCAGCTCATGTCGTGGAAATCCCCAATGGACTGCCACACGCTCTCGGGCGGTAGCTGGATGACGATCGACTGATACGTGGTGCCCATGCTGTCACCTCGAGGCCCGGGGGATCGTCTGTCTGGCGGTCTACCCAATAACGCCGATCCGTCCGGCCCGCGGAAGGCCGGGCGGCAGCGGATCGGCTCCCCCATGCGCCCGGGCCACGCCTATGTATACATTGTCCCCGACACCTCAACCCCCGGAGGCCGAGGCAGCCATGCTCCAGACCGAATTCATATCGACCGGCATGTACGTACCCGAGCGCGTCGTCACCAACCACGAGCTCGAGGGCTACATGGACACTTCCGACGAGTGGATCCGGCAGCGTTCCGGCATCGAAGAGCGTCGCTGGGCGGCCGAAGACGAGGGCGGATCGGATATGGCGAAAGTCGCTGCGGAGCGGGCGCTCGAGGCGGCCGGGATGGAAGCCGATGAGATCGACTGCATCATCGTCGCCACCATCAGCCCGGACCACTTCTTCCCGGGAACCGGCGTCTTCCTGCAGCGGAAACTGGGCGTAAAGAACATACCCTGCCTCGATATCCGCAATCAGTGCACGGGCTTCCTATACGGACTCGAGATCGCGGACGCGTTCATCAAGATCGGCAAGTACCGGCGCGTGCTCCTCGTGGGCACGGAGGTGCACTCGTCGGGGATCATCCTCTCGACCGAGGGACGGGACACGGCCGTCCTGTTTGGCGACGGCGCCGCGGTGGCGATCCTGGGCCCGACCGAGGACCAGGATCGAGGCGTACTCGCCGTGCGCACCCACGCGGACGGCCGCTACGCCGAGAAGCTGTGGGCCCCGGCTCCCGCCTGCGTCAAGAAACCGTTCATCACCAAGAAGATGATCGACGAGGGCCTCACGCGCCCATACATGGAGGGCCGCGAGGTGTTCAAGCACGCGATCACGAAGATGCCGGCGGCCCTCCACGAAGTGCTGGACATGGCCGGTTGTTCGCTCGAGGATCTCGCTGTGGTGATCCCGCACCAGGCCAACCTGCGGATCTCCCAGGCCGTGGCGAAGGGGCTGGGACTCGACGACGGCAGGATGTACAACAACATCCAGCGGTACGGGAATACGACGGCGGCCAGCATCCCCATCGCGCTGCACGAGTGCGTGGACGAGGGCCGGATCCAGCGCGGCGACCTGGTTGGCTTCACGGCGTTCGGGTCCGGGTTCACGTGGGGGGGCGCAGTCGTGCGCTGGTAGGTAAGCAGTCCCATGCACCTCAGGAGCCCGGTCTACTCCTCGGGCTTCACCACGATGTCGCCGAACGGCATGTCCTCGGCCGCCAGCACGAACGCCGCGGTCGGCATTCCCTCCACCGTGTCCCGCATCCTCTCGTAATAGGTCAGGAACTCGTCGTCGGGCTCGCGCATGCCGAGGAAGATCAGGTCGGCGTGCCGGGAAGATTCCCTCATGATCTCGATGAACGGCCGTCCCTCGGATACCAGCACTTCGGCCGTGGCCCCACTCCTCAGGCCACGCACGATGGACTCCAGGTTGGGCAGCGCGCCCGCCGCGGCCTTGGTCGTCGGCACCACCATCTTAACGCGCACGTCCGCACCCCTCCACGCCACGCTCGTCTGGAGCAGGTACGCCAGAGTGAGCATCAAGCCGCCGTTCCGCTTCAAACCTCCCCACCACACGTCGATCCGCTCGTGGTGGCCGAACCGGAGATCCTCGTTGTGATGCAGGACCACTACGTTGCGACGCCCCTCGTGGAAGCGGGCGATCATCCGGCAGTAGGCGTCACGGTGCTCTGGCACCTCACTGTCTCCCACCAGATAGGTGTTGGGCGACAGCTCTCCGAGACCATACGCCTCGACCAGGCGCTCGGCTCCCTCGAACGGGTCAGGGGCCCGGATCAATCGGATCAGGGCCTGTACGCCGCGGCGCGCCAGGTAGTCGTGGATGGCGGTCTCCATCGCCCTCTGACGGTCCAGCGTTACGCTCTCGTCCGTGATCACACTCGACACGGTGATCAACGCGCGGCGGTGCGACAGCCAGTCGGCGAACTCGATCAGGTACCACCGCCGGGTGGGTGAGCCCGACAGCACGAGCAGGTGCGGGCGCCAGTTCTTCGGATCGCGGCTGGTGCGCAAGCGCAGGAGGCCGGCCCGCGTGAGCGCCATCCAGATGCCCCGCCGCACGTCGCCCCACGCGCTCTTGAGCTCCCGGCGCTCCAGCCAGATGTAGATCGCGAGCACCACGACGACGGCGACGATCGTGGCAGCCGCGTTCACCAGGAACATCACGCCGCCACAGCCGACGGCGCCCAGGGCAGACACGTACCACGGAACGCGGAAATGGGGTCGGAACGAGGGGCTTCCGAGCAGCCGTTCGAGACCAGCCGAGATGTTCAGCACCCCATATGTAGTGAGGAAGAACATCGTGAGCACGGGGGCTATGATATTCAGATTCCCGAGCGCTACGGCGGCCAGCGCGATCCCCAGGGTGACCACCGTCCCGACCCGCGGCGCGTCCTCGGGACCGCTGCCCCGTCCCAGCCAGCGCAGCGACTCGGGAAGCACTCCGTCGCGGGCCAGGGCCTGCAGCACGCGCGGTGCGCCGAGGATGCTCCCCACGGCGCTCGACAGTGTCGCGCCCCACACCCCGAGGACGATGGCGTCGCCCCACAAGGCCATGCGCCGCATGATCAGCGGCTCCTGGATGAGCTGGTTGTGGTCCGCACGCATCGCAAGGAACACCGGTACGGTCATGTAGATCGCATAGCCGACGAGTACAGCGGCGATCGTTCCCCTGGGGATCGACCTGCCCGGCTCTTTGAGATCGCCCGACATGTTCACGCCCGCCATGATCCCGGTCACCGCCGGGAAGAACACGGCAAACACGACCCAGAAGTTCTCGTGCGGCACTTCGGCCAGTGGCACGGTCACGGTGTCGGGCGGCCCCACCGCGCTCCCGAGGAAGAACGAGACGAGCGACAGGCCGATCGCCCCCATGATGAAGTACTGGGCGCGTATCGCGGCTCGAGCGGACTTCAGGGCGAGGGCCGCCACCGCGATGGTGGTGAGCACGCCGATCAGCCGCTCGTCCACCTGGGGGAACACGTTTTTCACCGACTCGGCGAAACCGACCGTGTACAGGGCGACCGACAGGGCCTGCGCGAAGAACAGCGGTATGCCCACTGCGCCGCCCGTCTCGATCCCGAGCGAGCGGCTGATCATGTAGTAGGCACCGCCCACACGTACGTGCTGGTCGCTGGCGATCTCCGAGATCGACAGGACCGTAAGGAAGGTGATCGCGGTGGAAATCGTGACGATCAGGAGGGCTCCCGCGAGGCCGACGTTGCCGACGACCCACCCGAACCTGAGGTACATGATGACACCCAGGATCGTGAGGATCGAGGGCGTGAACACGCCGCCAAACGTGCCGAGCCCGGCGCCCCGCGAGACGACGACCTCCTGCGTCGGAGGCGGACCTCCGCCTGCGACGCTGTTCATCGGTCGGGTGCTGCCGCGCGAGCCGCGCGTGAAGCGAGGATTCATGGCTCGGAAACGCTAACGGCCTCCCGGCACGGTGTCGAGGGCGGTGGTCGGCCGGCAGTGCCCGCCCTTATGTTGCTCTCGTGAACCGAATAACCCGGGAGGGCCTGTCCGTGCGGGGCAAGGTGGGCCTGGTCCTCGGCGGCTTCCTGTTCCTCCTCATGACGATGCTGCCCGTTCCGGCGGGTCTCGCGCCGGCCGCATGGCGCACCGCGGCCGTGGGTGTGCTCATGGCCGTGTGGTGGGTGACCGAGGCGATCCCGATCCCCGCGACCGCACTCCTGCCCCTCGCCCTGTTCCCCCTCCTCGGCGTGGCGGACATCCGCGATGCGGCGGCCCCGTTCGCCAACCCGATCATCTACCTGTTCCTGGGCGGCTTCCTCATCGCCCGTGCCATGGAGGCTACAGGACTCCCCCGGCGCATCGCCCTCGGGAGCATCCGGGTTCTCGGCGCGCGGCCCCGCTCCATCGTGGCCGGCGTGATGGCGAGCTGCGCATTCCTGAGCATGTGGGTGAGCAACACGGCCACCGCCCTGATGATGCTGCCGATCGGGCTCTCGCTGATCGCCCTGGTGCCAGAAGGCACGGATTCCGACGACGACGCGACAGGCGAGCGACGACGCTTCGCGACGGCCCTGATGCTCGGGATCGCCTACGCGTGCAGCATCGGCGGTATGGGGACCCTGATCGGTACGCCACCGAACGCGTTCCTCGCCGGGTTCATGCTCGAGAGTTATGGCGTGACGATTGGCTTCGCGGAATGGATGCTGTTTGGCGTGCCCGTGGTGCTCGTGGGCCTGCCGCTGTGCTACCTGCTCCTCACCCGGGTGGCGTTTCCCATCCGGATGCGTGAGCTGCCGGGAGGCCGGGAGCTCGTGGATCGCGAGGCCCGCGCCCTCGGCTCGATGTCGGCGGCCGAGATGCGGGTGGCCGTCGTGTTCACGCTCACGGCCGTTACGTGGATGACGAGACCGATCCTCGTCGAGCACGTCGGCCCACTTGCCGGCCTCAGCGACGCGGGAATCGCGATGACGGCCGCCCTCGCACTCTTCCTCCTCCCATCGGGCGAGCCGGACGGCCGGCGCCTTCTCGACTGGAAGCTGGCCCGCGACACCCCGTGGGGAGTGCTGATCCTGTTCGGCGGGGGCCTCAGTCTCGCCGCCGCGGTGGAGAGCACGGGTCTCAGCGCGTGGTTCGGCGCCGGCGTCGGAGGGCTGTCCGACTGGCCGATCACCCTGCTCGTG
>CAXMRU010000232.1:0-15284 GCA_964195715.1 Akkermansiaceae bacterium
AATCATCGGCTGCACACTCAGCCACACATCGTTCGCGAGATGGAACTCGCCGATCAGACCGAAGCCGAAGCCTGAGTTCCCGGCGTACGAGAAGTCGTCCGGGGCATCGCCGCTGACGCCGGCGAAGTTCAGATCCCCGAAGGCCCCGATCGTGACCTGGGCCGGCGCGGCGGGCGCGAGCACCAGGGTCAGCAAGAGGAGCAGCGGTAGATAGTGAGCTTTGTTCATCGTCACGCCTTCGATAGGGATCACGAGGCAAGCTGTCTCAGTTGATTCTACCGGTTTCAATCTGGCCCCTCGACCGGGCTGGGTGCAACTGCTGCAGCGGGACTGCCATTTGCTGCCTTCGCGGCTACATTCCGGCATGACTACTCGAGCCGCCTCACCTCGTGCGATCGCCCTGGCGTGGGTCATCACGCTGTCTCTTGGCCTTGGCGGCCTGATTGCGTGTTCTGAGCCCGCCGAACAAACCGAGCGCCCCCTGGTCCAGGAATTTCCGCCCGGCTGGCGGTATCCCCCGGCAGCGCCACCGCTCCGGGCCCAGCACGGCATGGTCGTGAGCACCGACTCACTGGCCAGCATGGCCGGCCTGAACATGCTGCAGGCGGGCGGCAACACGGTCGACGCAGCCGTCGCCACGCAGTTCGCGCTCGCCGTGGTGAATCCAGAGGCCGGAAACATCGGCGGGGGTGGCTTCATGGTCGTCCGAATGGCCGACGACACGCGCGCCGCGCTCGACTTCCGGGAGAAGGCGCCGCTCGCAGCCACTACCGACATGTATCTGGATGAGGACGGACGCGTCACGGACGCCGGGGTGATCGGGCACCTGGCCTCGGGCGTGCCCGGCTCCGTCGCCGGGATGGAGGAGGCGTGGCGGCGATTCGGCACCCTTCCCTGGTCGGACCTGCTGCAACCCGCGATCCGCCTGGCTCGAGACGGCTTTGTGATCGGGCCAGGTCACCTGGCGTCGGTCGACGATCGGATGGAGGAGCTGCTGCGGTTCCCGTCAACCGCGGCCGTATTCCTGCCGGGCGGCGAGGCGCCGGCCCCGGGATCGTTGTTCCGACAGCCTGACCTGGCTCGGACGCTGGAGGCCATTGCGATTGACGGCGCCGCGGCCTTCTACACCGGCTGGATCGCCGACTCCACGGTTGCCCAGATGGAGCGGGGCGGCGGGATCATCACGCACGAGGACCTGGCGGCGTACGAGGCTATCTGGCGGGACCCCGTGGTTCTCGGGTATCGCGGCTACGAGATCATCACGATGCCGCCTCCGTCCTCCGGCGGAATCACCCTGGGCGAGATGCTCAACATTGCCGAGAGCTTCGACCTGGCGGGTTTCGGCTGGCTATCGGCCGATCACGTGCACGTCGCCGTCGAAGCGATGCGAAGGGCTTACGCGGACCGGAACTTCTACCTCGGCGATTCCGACTTCGTGCCGATCCCCATGGGGAAGCTCCTGTCGCAGGCATACGCAGATTCACTCGCGGCCACGATCAACATGCGGCTGGCCTCCGACTCCCGGGCGTTCAACCGGGTACCCGAGGAGTCGACCCAGACGACGCACTTCTCGATCGTGGACCCGGACGGCAATGCGGTGGCCGTGACTACGACCCTCAACAGCTGGTTCGGCTCCAGGGTCGTCGTCCGCGGAGCGGGCTACCTGCTCAACAACGAGATGGACGACTTCACGTCGAAGCCGGGTGTCCCGAACATCTACGGGCTCGTGCAGGGAGAGGCCAACGCCATCGAGCCCGGCAAGCGGATGCTGTCGGCGATGACCCCGACCATCGTGGTGGATCCCGAGGGCAGGACGGACCTCGTGACGGGTACGCCGGGGGGAGCCACGATCATCACGACCGTGTTCCAGATCGTCACCAATCACATCGACTTCGGGATGCCGGTCCGGAACTCGATCGACGCCCCCCGCTTCCATCACCAGCACTTGCCGGACCTGGTGCGATACGAGCGGTCGGGCCTGCCACAAGACGTGATCGCCGAGCTGCGGAGGCGTGGTCACATACTCGAAGAGCGAGTCGGGACCAGCGGTGACGTGCAATCCATCCAGATCACGAACGAAGGAACCCTGCTCGGGGCCTCGGATCGGCGGCGCGGAGGCCGGGCGCTGGGGTTCTGAATGACCGGACGGGCGACCGCGCGCGGCGGCTGCCCGTCTGATCGTCGATATGAGTGGCGCGGCTCAGGGAATCAGGCCGGCCGCCGGACCGTGATCCTCTCTTCGACGCGCAGCGTCATCTCCGAGCCTTCTTCGAGGACGGCGTCGACGTCCTCGGTGCTGAGCACGATCGCCGTCCCCGCGGCCGCTCCGGCGACACCACCGATGATCGTGCCGGTGGCGTTGCCGCCGATCACCCGGCCCAGGATGCCACCCACGACCGCGCCCGCTCCGATCTTCACGGCCTTCTCCTCCGTGCTGCTGCGGCCACGCGTCGTCACGTTGGCCTCGGTCAGGGTAAGCGCCACCTGGTGGGACTCTCCGTCCAGAAGGAGTTGTCCGAAATCGACCCGGATCAGGGCCCGCTGCCCCGCCGAGCCAGACGTCTCGAGAGCGGTGATCTCGCCGCGAATCTTCGTCCCGGCCGGTATCACGACGCCCGTTGCGTCCGTTACCGGTGCCAGCAGCGTCACCGTGAACACGTCACCCACGTTGCTGGTCTTCGTGCTCAGCTCCCGGTCGAGGCTGACCCTGAGGAGTGTGCCTGCCCCCACCGACATCTCGCGATAGGTCGGAGCCGGCGGCTCCGGATCTGGCGTGGGCGTGGTCCGTCGAGGCGGCTGTGCCGGCGGGGCCTCCCGTCGTGGGGGAGTCTCCGCGGGAGCTTCGGCCTGCCCGGGCTCGTCCTCCACCGGCTGGTCGTCGATGGCCGCGAGTGAGTCATCCGCCATCGCGAGATCCAGTTCGCGATCGACGGGATCCGGTTCGTCAGCGGGCCCGCACGCCGCCGTCAGTGCCGCGAATGACAGGAACATCAGGAGCGCAGGTCTGAACTTCTTGCGCATGTCTTCTCCTTCGTTACGGCCCTCTGGCCGCGCCAATCGTGTCTCTGCGCCGGGATTCCGGCCGCCGTCTCCCCCCTGATCACTGCAGATCCGGGGCCACGTCCTTACGCGGGATCCGGTCCGCCTCGCCGGGAGAAAGCGCTATCTTTATATATTCGTTCGCGCACTCGTACCGCGAGAGCCGCGCGTGAGGTCCACCGGCCGCCGAGGAGGCGGTGACTCGCGCCACGAAATTGACCTGGAGACAAGGACCCGCATGCGGCACCTGCGCACGCTCCTGCCCTACTATCGCCCCTACTGGAGGGGGCTCGTCGCGGGCATGTTCTTCATCCTGGTGTCGAACGTGTTCACGATCGTCGGTCCATTCATCGTCAAGCTGGCGATCGACGGGCTCACCGCAGACCTGACCCGCACACGCATCATCCAGTACGCGGTTCTTCTCGTGGCTGCGGCTCTCGTAGCGGGCGCGGCGCGTTTCGGGATGCGTAAGTTCCTCAACGGGATCAGTCGGAAGATCGAGACGGACCTCCGCAATGACCTGTTCGCGCATCTTCTCCGACTTCCACCGCAGTTCTACGATCGGTGGCGTACCGGCGACCTCATGAGCCGTGCGACAAACGACGTGCAGGCGGTCCGCCAGGTGGCCGGCCCCGCGATCATGTATCTCGTGAACACCATCACGATCGGCGCCATGGCACTCGGCCTGATGATCTGGATCAGCCCGAGTCTCACCCTTATCGCCATGATTCCGATGGTCCTGATGCCCGGTCTCGTGATCTGGCTCGGGAAGAAGATCAACGTCCGGTTCGAGCGTATCCAGGAGCAGTTCTCGGAGATCTCTAACTTCGCGCAGGAGAACCTGGCCGGAATTCGCATCGTGAAGGCGTACGGCCGCGAGGCGGATCGTTCCAGGGCGTTCGGCGTCCTGAACGCCGAGTACCGGCGCAGGAATATGGACCTGGCGAAGATCTGGGCCGCGTTCTTTCCGGTCCTGACCTTCATGGGTGGGCTCGGCTCCGTCCTCGTCCTGTGGATCGGCGGCCGGGAGGTGATTGCGGGCGCGATCACGGTGGGGGACTTCGTCGCCTTCGGGTTCTACCTGGTCCTGTTGATGTGGCCGATGATCGCAGTCGGCTGGGTCACGAACCAGATTCAGCGGGGGGCCGCCTCCATGGGCCGCATCAACTCACTCCTCGCAGAGCCTCACGTCATCGAGGACCCGCCGTCGCCGATCGCGCTGCCGTCCGTCCGCGGGGAGATCGAGTTCCGTGACGTGTCGTTCCGCTATCCGGGCACGGAGCGCTGGGTGCTGAAGAACGTGTCGTTCCACATCGAGCCGGGGCAGACGGTGGCCGTCGTCGGCGGCACGGCGAGCGGCAAGACCACGCTGGTTCGCCTTATTCCGCGCCTGTATGACGTGGGCGCCGGCAGCGTGGAAGTGGACGGCGTGGACGTCCGGCAGATGCGGCTTGAGGACTTGCGCGACTCCGTTGGAGTGGTGCCCCAGGATCCGTTTCTGTTCAGCATGCCGCTACGTCGCAACCTCACGATGGGTCAGCCCGGCCTCGAGGGCACGGAGCGCCTGGACCGCGCCCTGGATATCGCCCAGCTCCGTGCCACGCTGCATGTGCTGCCCGAGGGTCTCGACACGGCCCTCGGAGAGCGAGGGATCAACCTGTCGGGCGGACAGAAACAGCGCGCGACCATCGCGCGGGCGCTGTACCGGGAGACTCCGATCTTGATCCTGGATGATTCCCTGTCGGCCGTGGACACTCTTACCGAGCAGGCGATCCTGGCGGGACTTCGGCAGTTCATGCACGATCGGACTTCGATCATCGTTTCTCACCGGGTGACGGCGGTGGCGGGGGCAGACCTGATCCTGGTGCTCGAGGACGGGGAGATCGTCGAGCGGGGAACGCACGCTGAGCTCCTGTCGCTCCGTGGAGTCTACACGCGGCTGCTCGAGCGGCAGCTGCTCGAAGAGGAGATCGAGCGCGAAGAAGCGGTCGGCTAAATCCGCTCCAGGATGAACGACGGCGTGAACTGGGTCGCCCAGCCGGCGAGCGTCGTGAATCTGCCGCTCGCCAGGAGAATCCCGACCCCGATGAGCAGCAGCCCGCTTACTCGCTCCACCCACGGAATCCAGCGCTTGAACCGATCGAACGTGGACAGGAACCACGACAGGGCGAGCGCGCTGAGCACGAACGGAACAGCCAGCCCGAGTGAGTAGAAGCCGAGCAGAACGAGCCCGTCGGTAAGTGTCTGACGGGTGGCAGCGAAGGTGAGGATTCCGCCGAGGATCGGTCCGATGCACGGCGTCCAGCCCGCCCCGAACGTGATCCCGACCAGGGTCGAGCCGAGGTACCCGAGCGGCTTGTTCCTCAGGTGGATTCGGCGCTCCCGGGCCATCCCCTTGAACGGCCGCACACCGATCAGGTAGAGGCCGAAGAAGATGATGATCAGTCCGCCGATCCGGGCAATCCATATCTGGTACTCGCGCAGGAGCTGGCCCACGAACGTGGCCGAGGCGCCGAGCGCGAGGAAGATGAGGCTGAAGCCCAGGACGAAGAACAGCGAGTGCGTGAACGCCACGCGCTTCACATCGCCGCCGCCCTGCTCGAGCTCCTCGATCCCGACGCCGCTCACGAACGACAGGTAGGAGGGAACCAGGGGAAGAACGCACGGCGACAGGAATGACAGCACACCTGCGGCAAACGCTACAGCAACTCCAATCTCCATCTCGTTCATCAGTCTTCCTCACCCGAAACGCGTGCGCCCAACCGGCCTGCTCACCGCAAAGACAAGGCGCCCGTCGCGGCTTACGCGACGAGCGCCTGGCTCGGGCCGGGCGCCGAAGCTAACCCGGAGCGGGTGGCCGATCAATCGGCGGCCGGCTCCTCCGGATTAACGAGCTGCGACCAGTTGTCGGCACACCCGCCGATCTCGAAGTGCAGCGGTTCTCTGTGATCGCCCAGTCTCTCGCGGAAACCGGCCACGACCCGGGACACCCGGTGCGTCGGCACGGCTCCGTATTCGGTGATTCTCCGAACACGGTCCGAGCCGGGATCCTGGCCACCGTTCCCGTTCCCGTTCCGGTTCGTGACAACCGCCGAGGAACCGTTTCCGTTCCCGGGGATGAATTCGGCCCCGCACAGATGCCGCATCTCGTCGGGAAGGAAACGCGTAAAGAGGAGAAACTCGGACGACCCCTCGAGGTGTGGAAGGGGAGGAAACACCCAGATGTCACTGATCTCGGCCGGAGCGATGCGCTGACCGAGATCGCGGAGGCGTGTCGCCACCTCCAGGCGGACATCCTCTTCTGCTGCCACGCCAGCACCCTTTCCGTTGCCCGCGGATCGAGATCCGGCCCGGCCGTTCGTCCTGTCCTGTTCCATCACTCCCTCGCCGAGAGGAGAAACGAATCCACTCCGCCGGTGAAGGCGGTGGACGGGCAGGACATTCATAATGTAAGCATCGAACCCTGATGGGTACAGGGGTGTGCGCCGAGTGGCATCTCCATTACGTGTCGGCCGTTCAGGAAAGGGCCTCTCGGATCGCGCCGAGCACCCTCACCTCGGCCGCCTCGAGCCCCTCGGGCACGACGGCGCCAGAGGCCTTGACGTGGCCGCCTCCCCCGAACTCTCGCGCGATCGCCGCGACGTCGGCGTCCCCGGTGGATCGGAGCGATATCTTGGTCCTGCCGTCGTGCAACTCGCGGAACAGGATGGCGACACGTACGCCGCGGATGCGCCGCGCGTACTCCACGATTCCTTCGAGATCTTCTTTGGTGGCACCAGTTTGTGCCAGGTCGGCCTGGCGCAGGGAGATCCACGCGATGGGAAGGTCGTCGGCCACCCGCAGGCGTTCGAGCGCCCGTCGAACGAGGTCCAGCCCCGCGGGTGTGTACCGGGCGTAGATGCGCATGTACATGGCTTCGGGGTCGACGCCGGCCCTCAGGAGGTCGGCTGAGATCTCGTGTGTCCGCGCGGAAGTATTGGCGTAGCGGAACGAGCCCGTATCCGTAGCGATCGCCACGTAGAGGGCATCCGCCTCGGGAAGAGTGACCTCGTTACCGGCCAACCGGATGAGATCGAACACGAGCTCGCCCGTAGCGCAGGCCGCCGGATCGCACACCACCACGTCACCGATGGAGGACGACGTGGCAGGGTGATGGTCGATCACGAGCAACTTGCGTCCACCCGTCCGTCCGATGACAGCGCCGAGGCGTGACGGCTCTGCCGTGTCGAGGACCAGGAACACATCGGCCTCGCGCATCGCTCTCTCGCCTTCGGAATCCGCGGGCGTCCACGCCCCTGTGTCATCCGCCAGCAGGAACCGGAACATGTCCGGGAACGGGGTGGGATTCACGATCGTGGGATCGAGTCCCCGACGCGTCAGCCAGTGGACGGCCGCTGCCTGGCTTCCGGCTCCGTCCCCATCCGCATTCAGGTGGGTCGAGAGGACCACCTTCCGGCCCGGCTCGAGCTCCTGGAGGATCCGCTTGAGGCCTGAGCGACGGGCCATGTCGATGGATCTAATCGTCCGCCTCCCTGTGAAGTTGGCGTCCGCCGCGCAGGATACGCGCGTAGCAGTAGACCACGAGCACGGTGACGCTCGTCATGCTGACGACCATGAACCCGAGGGCAAACGGTGTGATCTCGTGTCCGTTCACTTGCTCCCTCCTTCCCTTCGTCGCCACGCCTCCCGCACGAGCAGGAGACCGGCCACGAGCAGAACGAGCATAACAGCCCGGCTGAGCCACAGATATGGGATGTCCGCCGGGTCCTTGCCCTCCATCAGGAACTGGGGAACGGCCTCGGTTACACCCCACCAGACGAGCAGTGTGTACAGGAACGCCGGCGTGACCCACTTCATGATCGGTTTGTAGATCGGCGGAATCTGCAGGTCGGCCCCCCGGTGCAGCTCCTCCCACCCCCGGTCGATCCCGAACACGAACGAGAACAGCACGATCTCGATCGCCGCGAAGATCACGAGTCCGAACGTCCCGGCCCAGTAGTCCCACTCGTCCAGAAAGCCGGTCGGGTAGAAGACCACGTGCAGCAGCCCGATCCCCAGCCCAATGGCCATGAGGGCACGCACAGCTCGCCGACGCCGCCACCCGAAACCCTCCTGCAGGAACGAGATCGCGGGGCTCGCCTGGGCCACCGCCGACGTGATTCCGGCGATGAAGAGCAGGAAGAACCACAGGAAACCCGTGAGCCGGGCCAGGAGCTCCGGGCCCGGCAATCCCTGAAACACGACACCCATGGCCACGATTCCGAGGTCGAACGATCCGCCCCGGGCGATCTCCTGGGCTCCTTCGACGCCGAAGAAGACAACGGCGGCCGGGATCGCGATCGTCCCGCCGAGCACGACCTCGGCGAACTCGTTTGTCGCACCGGTCGACAGGCCCGTAAGCGTGATGTCGTCCCTCTCGGACAGGTAGGATGCATACGTGTGGATCGTCCCCATCCCCAGCGACAGCGTAAAGAACATCTGTCCGGCCGCCGCCAGCCATACCTTCGGCTCGGCCAGGCTGCTCCACTCCGGGCTCCAGATGAAGTCGAGGCCTGCCATCGGGCTGGCCTCCGCCGGCGGGAGCGTCAGGACGCGCACCATGAGGACGAACGCGAACAGAAACAGGATCGGCATGCCGATGAGGGCCAACTTCTCGATTCCGCCACTGATCCCCCGGGACAGGACCCAGCCCAGGAAGCTCATCGTGATGAGGAAGAACAGCAGGGCGACCCAGCCGCCGTGTACCGACGAGTCGAACAGGTTCTGGTACGAGCCCAGGAAGTCCCGCATCTGCTGGACTTCGCCCAATCCGAAGTACTCCCCGGTCAGGCTGAAGAAGCTGAAACCCAGCATCCACGACACGACGTACGTGTAGTAGATGAACACCACCAGCGGCATGAACAGCCCCAGCACGCCCGCATACTTGGCCCACTTCTTCCGCCGATCGGTGAGGACGTCGAACATGCCCGGCACCGTGCCATGCCCGAATCTTCCGCCGTATCGACCGATCCCCCATTCGATCCACATAAGGGGGATCCCGAGGAGGAGGAACGACACGAAATAGGGGATCATGAACGTGCCGCCGCCGTTCTGGGCGGCCTGCACCGGGAAGCGCAGGAAGTTGCCCAGCCCGACCGCATTCCCGGCCATGGCCAGGATCAAGCCGACTCGGGTGCCCCAACGCTCTCGAGTGGGGGGGAGGGTCACCGGCCCACACCAAGCCTCTTTGCCACTTTCGCCCAGGTGGAGCCGAGGTGCACCAGGTGGCTCGACGCCCGCCCCTCGATGCATCCGTCCCTGAGCGCCGACAGGAAGGCCGCGGAACCGTCGAACGGCGGCATCGCGACACGGGCTCGGCCGATCTCGCGCAGCATGTGAGCGTCGCTTCCGGCCCCGAGCGGAAGACCGTGGGCAAGGGCCCAGTCCTGTGCCTTCTGGTTCCGACGCGGATCGTGGATCCGTGCGTTGAAGCCCTCTACGGCGTCGATACAGTCGCGGACGCCGTCCAGAAACTCCTCCGTCGTGCCACGGTGCGAGTCGAACGGATGCGGCGCGTAAACCACGCCTCCCTGGCGGCGAATTTCCTGTGAGACTTCACGGAAAGTGCCGCCCGGCGGAATGTGCTCCGACAGGAACAGTCCGATGAGATCGAGCCCCTCGGCCGTGCGGACCTCTTCGCCCACGATCACCAATTCCCCGTCGATGGATCGGGCCTCGAACGCGCCGTCTATCTGATTGTGATCGGTGATCGCGATCCGGTCGAGACCGACGTCCCTGGCCCGGCGTACCACGTCGGCGGGCGTGCTCAGACAGTCTTTCGACGCGCTGGTGTGCATGTGCAGGTCGACCCGCCACAGCACGGGCGCCACCGCACGGCTTTCATACTCAGCGCTCGCAGCCGTAACGGCATCCCATACATCCCGGGCCTCCGACTCGAAGCTCGGAAGATCGTCGTCGTTCCAGATCACATAGTCCGCCGATCCGCGCTTTCGCTCGCCGGACCATTGCGCGGCGTCCATGGCGGAGAACTCCTCAGGGGTAAGGCCGCGGGTGTCGCACACGCGCTGCCGCCGCACGTCATCCGGTGCGTCCACCACGACCACGGCGTCGAACTCGTCCTGCAGGCCCTTCTCGAACAGGAGGGGAATTTCGAGAAGCACCACCCTGAGACCTTCAGCCTCGGCAGCCTCCAGTAGAGCGGTTCGCAGACGATCCACGGCCGGGTGAATGATCGCCTCGAGCCGTCTGAGCGCCCCAACGTCCTGGAATACGATCCCGCGCAGTGCCGCCCGGTCGAGCGAACCGTCCGGCCGAATCACGCCTGTTCCGAAAGTGTCACGGATCGCCTCGAGGGCCGGCTGGCCCGGCTCGACGACCTCTCGGGCCAGCACATCCGCGTCTACTCTCCTTGCTCCCCACATTTCGAACAGGGCGCCGACCGTGCTCTTTCCGGCGCCCATGGTCCCGGTGAGTCCGATACGGATCACGGCGTCGAACCGCTATCGGCCGAATCCACATCGATCAGGGATTCGCGGGGAAGATCGGCCACCTCGAGCGCCGCCGCGAAGTCATCGAACAGCTCGTCGATCAGTATCTCTGCGTTCCCATCGTTCACGTCCTGGAGACCGATTCGCGCCCCGGCCATCTCTCCGTGTCCGCCCGCCGAGCCCCGGTCTCCCACGACACCCTGCACGAGATCGCCCGCGTGGGCATCCGGCAGATGAGCCCGTATGGAGATGAGAAGATCCTCCTGGTAACGCCCCGCGGCGATCACCCAGTCGACCCCGTGCACCTTCAGGAACATGTCCGCCAGCTGGGCCACCAGGTCGGGATACTCCAGGCCGCCGAGAGGAACGAAGACGACGTCTCCCCGGCTCCAGGCCCGCTCCAGGCCTTCGTGGAACGAGCGGTACACTCCTCTCGGCACGCGCGCGTGCCGGATTCGCGATATCGCCGCCGGATCCGTTCGTGGGTACAGAAACACGCTCGCCGCGACGTCCGCCTCCGAGGCCTCCCTGCCGAGGTCCATCGTCTCCGACTGGATCCCGTAGAACAGAGCCGTCGCCAGCTTCCGCTCCGGCTCGAGTTTCGCGGCCCGGATGTACTCGACGATCATCGATGCCGATGCCCCGTACTCGGGCTGAATATCCGCGAACGGCGAATCCTCGCTCTCG
The DNA here is from genome assembly GCA_964195715.1 of Akkermansiaceae bacterium. GTDB lineage: Bacteria > Gemmatimonadota > Gemmatimonadetes > Palauibacterales > Palauibacteraceae > Benthicola. The sequence continues at coordinate 11,214 of CAXMRU010000232.1, forward strand.
GGCCGGGCCGGATGATGATCCAGCACGACGGTCGCCGCGCACCCGCGAGGTAGGGAGTTGTTGCCTGCGCCGGGCTGCGTGTCAACCAGGGCGCAGGCGGTGCCGCCCTCCAGCTTCAGGCCCTCGATCCGCTCGAACGGAATGTCGAGCTCCTCCATCACGGCACGGTTCTCGGCCCGCCCGATGATCCCCCCGAACGCCAGCGTGGTCGAGATTCCGCAGGTCCGCTCGATCAGGAACGCCAGGCCGGCGGCCGAGGCGATCGCGTCCGGGTCCGGGTTGTCGTGGGTCAGCACGAGCGCTTTCTCGGCCCCCTCGAGGGCCCTCCGCATCTCGGCGACTTTCTCGGTGACTTCGGCCGTCGGACGCCGCGGGGTCATCGGTCCGGCCTCCGCCTCGTCCGAGGACTCGGGCGTCGGTACGACCGCACCGGAATCGTCGGCGACGAGCATCAGTCCAAGCCCTGTCCGGTCTCGCCTCTCATCAGCCCCAACCCGCGTTCTCGTTCAGGAACGGATTAGACGCGGCTTCGACTTGAACGGTGGTCGCCGGCCCGTGGCCTGAATACAGGGTCGTGGCCGGCGGCAGAGTCAGGATCTGTTCCCGGATCGAGTGGAGCAGCGTCTGCGTGTCGCCTCCCGGCAGGTCCGTGCGCCCGATGGACCCCGAAAATACGCAGTCGCCCACGAAGGCCTCCGACTCACCGACCAGCACCACCCCGCCAGGCGAGTGTCCCGGCGCATGGCGCACGCCGAATTCGATGTCACCAAAGGTCAGGCCCTCGCCGTGCGCCAGCCAGTGGTCCGGGGGAGGTGGCGCCTCGACCGGGACCCCGAACATCGCTCCATGCTCGCTCGCTCTCTCATACAGCGGCAGGTCATCGGGGTGCAGGTAGACGGGGATTCCATACCGGCGAACAAGATCGGCTACACCACCGACGTGATCCACGTGAGCGTGGGTCAGGACGATCGCCCGGGGAGGCACGCCCCACGCGTCCAACAGCGAGGCGATCCGGTCAGGCTCCGCTCCCGGATCGATGATCACTACATCCTCGCCCGCGCGCGCCAGGAAACAGTTGGCCTGGAAAGGGCCGACGGGAACCGTCCGGACCTCTAGCAAGTTGCTGAAGCGCTCGGTCAAACCGAGAACGAAGTGCCGCAGCCGCAGGAGCCCGTTGCGTTGGGGTTCTCGAACGTGAAGCCCTGCCCCTGGAAGCTGCTGTGGTAGCCGATGTTCACACCCGACAGGTATTGACCGCTGAACGGATCCATGAACAGGCGAATCCCTTGGGATTCCAGCACGTAGTCGTCATCGGCCGGATCTTCCTCGTCCACCTCGAGGGCGTACTCGAAGCCCGAGCAGCCACCCGGCATCACGCTCACGCGCAGCGCGGCTGTCTTCTCGTCCAGGTTCTCGGCCGCGAAGAACTGTTGCACCTGCTCCGCCGCTTCCGCGCTCAGCGTAAGGGTCACTCCACCCTGTGTCGTCGTTTCACTCATGTCGTCCTTCCTGCTGGTATGCCAACAGATCCGCGCGTCGGCTTCGGCGCACCGACGTCCATAACTCTAGGTTCCGGCCGTCGAGCCAGTCAACCGTGGGCGAGCCACCGCTCGGCCTCGAGCGCCGCCATGCAGCCGGTTCCCGCGGCTGTCACGGCCTGCCGGTAGTAGTCGTCCATGACGTCCCCGGCGGCAAATACGCCGGGAACGGACGTCGCGGTCCGCCAGGCGTGCGGCGTCGCCACGTACCCGTTGTCCTTGAGAGCCACTTCGCCCCCGAGGAACGCCGTGTTCGGCGTGTGGCCGATCGCGACGAACAGGCCACCGACCTCCAGCTCACGCTCCTCGCCGGTGACCGTGTCCTTCAGCCTCAGGCCCGTGATCTCGTCGTCACCCAGAACTTCGGTCACTACCGTGTTCCACGCGATGCGGATCTTGTCGTCCTCCAGGGCCCTGTGCTGCATGATCCGAGACGCTCGAAGCTCGTCGCGCCGGTGAATCACAACCACTTCCGACGCAAACTTCGTCATGTAGAGGGCGTCCTCCATCGCGCTGTCTCCGCCGCCGACCACGGCGATGACCCGGTCACGGAAGAAAGGCAGGGCGCCGTCACACACCGCGCACGCGGAAACGCCGCCGCCCGACTGGGCGAGACGCTCCTCGTTGTCCAGGCCGATCCAACGTGCGTTCGCCCCGGTCGCGAGGATAACTGCCTGCGCCTCCACCTCCTCGTCCGCTCCCGACCACAGCCGGAACGGCCGTCCGGAGAAGTCCACCTTCACGATGTCCTCGGTGATCACGCGTGTGTCGAAACGCTCCGCCTGTTCCTTGATGTCCATCATCATCTTCTGCCCGGTGATTCCTTCCGGGAAGCCGGGGTAATTCTCGATCTCCGTCGTGAACATGAGCTGACCGCCGGGAACCATCGTGCGGCTGAACGAACCCTCGTACACCAGGGGCTTCAATTCCGCCCGCGCCGCGTATATGGCAGCCGTCCACGCCGCGGGGCCTGAGCCCACGATCACAAGCTTTTCCGTGCGTACCTCGGACATGGGTCTCCGGTCTCCGATTATCTCGCGTACGTAAAAATTGGCACGCCTGCGTGCAGATGCTCTATGACAACAACTGTGAGTTCCGAACTGGCAGTTTGCTTTGGAACCCTGCCTCAGCCCGGCGCTGACGCGCACCGCGCCGCGATCGCCCTCATCCACTCCATCGGGACGTTCTGTGAGCCCGGCGGCGCTCCCGAATCTGTCCCGTGCCAATCGGAGCCACCACCCCGAAGCAGATCCCGCTCGTCGGCCAGCGTCTCCAGCGTGCGGCGCACCCCGGAATTATTGCGACGGTGCAGAATCTCGACCCCGCTCAAGCCGCTATCCATCCAACCAGCGAGCTCGAGCTGAGTGAAGTCCCGGCCCGGATGGGCAAGGATCGTCACGCCCCCGGCCTCCCTCACGAGCTCGATCACCTGCGCCGGCGGCGTCGGCTTCTTCTCGACGAACGCCGGTTTGCCGCGGGCGATGTAGCGGCGGAAGGCCTCGTGTTCTTCTTGCACCCAACCCCCGGCCACGAGTGCGCGTCCCACGTGCGCCCGGGTCGGGACCCCTTCCCCTGCTTCCGCCAGCACGTCATCCACCGTCAGGCCGACGCCGAGGACCTGCAGTCGCTGCACTATTTCGTCCATGCGGCGGACTCGATCGGTCCTGAAGTCCCGGAAGAATGACCGCATGCCGGGATCCGCAGGATCGAACCCGTACGCGAGGATGTGGATCGACTGGCCGGGGGCGTTCGCGGACAGCTCCGCCCCGATCAGGAACTCGAGGTCCAGGCGGCTGGCCTCGGCGGCCGCTTCCTCGATCCCATCCGCCGTGTCGTGGTCGGTGAGCGACAGACCTCGTAGACCGCGCGCGGCGATTTCGCGCACCACGTCGGTCGGGGAGAGGACCCCGTCTGAAGCGGTGGAGTGGAGATGTAGATCGACGTAGCCCAAGGAGGGTTCAGTCAAAGGTCTGAGGCGCACCCATCGAGGTGGTGTTCCCAAACAGCTTTCGGATCTCGTCCTCGGGCAGCCGATCGAGATCGTCCTGCGAGCCGAACCGATCCTCCGGCACCTCGGTCACACGATAGGGACGCTGCCCGTTGCTCGCGCAGAAGAAGACCACCACCCGAAATCCGGGACGTCCGGGCCCGCCCAGCTGCGGTCTCCAGGTATCGTTGTCCGCCTTTATCGCTGTCGTCATGTTACTTGTCCCGTTATTTCGTTTCTATCCGCTCTACCCGGATCAGCCCGGCCGTCATGCTCTCCAGTCGGTGTTCCTCGCTCCCGACAAGGACGATCAAGGCGTCCAGAGACCTCTTCAGCACCACGATTTCCTTCCCGAGCAAGAAACCGGCGGAGGCCAATTGGCGCAAGCGGGCCGCGTCCTCGTCGGGGACTTCTCGAACGACCGCCGGAACGCCGACGGGGAGATCGATCAGAAGATCCAGGTCCCGGCTCTCGATCACTCCGTCCGGCGACGGAATAGGCGCACCGTGTGGATCTTCGAGCGGGTCGCCGAGAGCGCTGGCCATC
>CAXMRU010000233.1:0-1709 GCA_964195715.1 Akkermansiaceae bacterium
TCGGCCACCTCTTCCACCGAGATCAAGTAGCCGCCGGACGTCCTCTGGCCCATCGTGGCGGCGATCACCATGTGGGTCGTGAAGTCAACCGCCGGCGGGTCGGGTCGCGGCTCGACCGCCGCCGCGAACTCATTCCAGAACGCTGTCCATGCAGCGGCGTCCCGGATCACCAGGCGCCGCCGCTCGACGATCGCGCTCATCGGGCTGCTGACCTCGTCCACCGGGTCGAATGTCTGGCCCGTGGCGCCAGCCGGGATCTCAGCCGCGGTCTCGGGTTCCGACATGGCCCCGGGACCCTCCGACTCGGACGAGCAGCTCACCGCCCCGAGGCCGGCCACGGAAACCACGAGAACAGCACTTCGCATGGTCCTCAACGTCAACATCTTCACTCCGTCTCATGAGAAGCAGCGGGAGCGGCCTGGCCCGCCCCGCTGCTTCGCTTCCTCGGGCCGGCTTCAGTTCGCGCCGACCGCCGTCGCCACGTTGATACGCCCCTTGCCGTACCAGGGATCCACGCCCGGTTGGCCCAGGTCATCAGCCGATTTCTGGATCATGGCCTTGACCCGGCCTGGATTTCGACCGTAGTCCTCGACCATCAGCGCCGCCAGCCCAGTTACGTGTGGCGAGGACATGCTGGTGCCGGCCGCCCATACGTAGAACCAAGGAGATGCCTGGCATCCCGGGATGATCAGGCTCGTCGTCGAGCACGCCCCGACGACGAAGTCGCCGGTGTTGCCTCCGGGTGCCGCGACGCTTATCGAGGACCGGCCATAGTTCGTGTAGTCGGCCGGAGCGTCCACGTTCTCCCACTGGATGCCACCATCCCAAGCGGTCGGACCGGTGGCGGACACACAGATCACGTGTGGCGCGTCACAATATGTCTTGAATCCGTCCGCATCGCGGTCGAGGTTCATGGACTCGTTCCCCGCCGATACGACCATCGTCACCCTCTGCGACTTGGCGTAGTTGAACAGGCGGTTGATAACGGAGACGAAACCCGGATACTCGCTCTTCTGGAAGTGGCCGCCGAGACTCATGTTGATCACGTCGGCATCGTGCTCGATGGCCCACGCGATTCCGCCGAAGACCGCACTTCCGGGACAACCACCGAACACGCTGCAGACCTTCACCCCCATCAGCGTTACCTGCGAGGTCACGCCCGCCATCCCCCAGCCGCTGCTCACGACATTTGACGCGACGTGCGTCCCGTGCCAGACCAGGTCGGTGATGTACTCACGGCCCGGGAAGACCGCATCGACCAAGGCATCATCCGCCGGGATTAGCGAGATCGACCTGGAAAGATCCACATGGCCGATCAAGTCACCGTGCAGATAGTCGATTCCCGTGTCCAGGATGGCCACGGTCACAGCGGCTGACCCGAGGCGGCCCGCTGCCCACGCGTCATCGGCTTCGATGGCACGCATGTTCCACTGGTCGGGATAGAAGCCGGCACCCGTCGGATCGGTCGGGCTCGCCGGTGCCACCTCCGACGACATCCTGTCACCGTTTAGCTCCGGTAGCTCCATCTCGATCACCGGCTCAATCTCCGCATACCGCACATCGCTCCGCTTCGCGAGAGCATTCGCACCCTTGGCGTCCAGGCCGGAGACGACAGCGGCTCCGACCTTCTTGTACACGGCGTCCACTGTACCACCGAGGTCGGTGACGGCCTTTTCGAAGTCCTTGGGAACTCCTCTCCGCGCGGAAAA
>CAXMRU010000234.1:0-3606 GCA_964195715.1 Akkermansiaceae bacterium
TATGTCCTGCGCCATCTCCTGGAAGAACGTGCTCGTGGTTCGCCCGCAGCCGGGACACGCCGTGACCTGCGGCTCGAAGCTCCTGAGTCCGAGCGACTGCAGGAGCTGACGGGCGACGAGGACCTCCTCTCGCCGGTCGCCTCCGGGCATCGGCGTGAGGGAGACACGAATCGTGTCGCCGATGCCCTCGGCGAGCAGGATGCCGATTCCGGCAGCGCTCGCCACCGTGCCCTTCCGGGCCATGCCCGCCTCCGTGAGTCCGAGATGAAGCGGATACTCCGACAACGGCGCCAGGGCCTGGTACACCCGCAGGAGGTCGGGCACGACCGACACCTTGGCGCTGAGGATGATGGCGTCGTGCGGAAGGCCGATCTCCTCGGCGACGCGGGCCGAGCCCATGGCGCTCTCCACGAGGGCCGCGATCAGCACCGCGTCGGCCTCCAGGGGCTCGGCCAGGGCGGCGTTCTCGTCCATCAGCCGTGTGAGTACGGCCGAGTCGAGGGATCCCCAGTTTACTCCGATCCGCACCGGCTTTCCGTTATCGATCGCGCACTCGACGATGGTGGCGAAGTGGGCGTCCCACTTCTTCGCGCCGACGTTTCCAGGGTTGATCCGGTACTTGGCAAGGGCTGCCGCGCACTCCGGGTGGCCGGGCAGAAGGATGTGGCCGTTGAAGTGGAAGTCGCCGATGATGGGAACGCCGATCCCCATCCCGTCGAGTCGTCCGACGATTGTCGGCACCGCAGCGGCGGCCGCGGACGTGTTGACGGTGACGCGAACCAGCTCACTCCCCGCTTCCGCCAGCTCCGCCACCTGGCGCACCGTGGCGTCAATGTCCGCCGTGTCCGTGTTCGTCATCGACTGGATGACGATCGGATGAGCGCCACCGACCGCCACCTCTCCCACGCGCACCGTGGTCGTGTGCCGGCGGCTCAGCAGGCCTGTCTCGGGCACAGCACAGGGTGGATTCGAGTCTCGGATATCCATGTCGCGCTAAGCTACGGGCCGTCCGTCCCCCCTACCAGTCGGCCGGACCACAACGAGGGCACAAAGAAAGACCCCCGGATCGCTCCGGGGGCCGCGCCCGCCGGTCGGTCCGCGCGGGGGCGGGGCCGACCTACGTTGGGTACATCGCTTCGCTGCACGTCTTCGCTCACGCTTGGCGGGCGCTGATCTCCTTCCAGAAGGCGTCGAACCGTGAATCCAGCAGGCGACGCCTCCCTCGCTTCATTTCCACCTCGAATGCCGAGCGGTTCGCCACGACCGCATCCCGCAGCCATCTCCTGGACAGCACGGGACGTTTCAGCCGCGAGCGTTCCGACTTCGCCCCGACGACCCCGATATCTTCGTCGACCTTGGACATAGTCGTCCTCCTCGATCCTGCGCAGCGGTTCGGCCGCGGGTCCTACCCCGCCGACCTTGCGTGGGGCCGCTCAAGTATCCGTCAACAACCGGTTTCCAGCGAAGCTGCTCATGCCGTCCGCTGGAGCTATCCACCGGGGCGCACCGGTTATCCACCGTAAATCCACGAAATTCGTGGATTTTTCCACATCAACCGCAACATCTTGGGGCACATATAAAGTAAGACCACAAGATATAGTGGTCAAGGTCACGGCTCCCGATCCAGAATCATGTATAGGCCGGGTCCCCCAGGAGGTGTGCAGGAAACGCCTTAGCGCTCCACGACGGGGCTGAATCCGAGGTATTTCCGGACGAATCCCATCTGCCCGACGTGGTACGCCTCGTGGAAGGCGAGGAAGGCGATGCCGCCGAGCATCGAACGGTCCTCCGTCGGGAAGCTGGCCGCGGACTCGGCGTCGAGGTCCACGGTCGGCATGCCCGCCAGGTGCTCGAGCGTCGCCTCGTGCAGCTCGTCCCACTCGGCCAGCAGCTCGTACAGCGGGGGATATTCCTTCATCGTCGTGACATCCGTGGCCGCGTCGAACAACGCCTGCCACGGATTCGTCCTCTCGTGCCCGGCGAGCTTCATCAGGTAGAACCGCGCACCGAGCACATGGCAGGCGATGAACGCGAGGCTGTTGGTATGGTCGTTCGGGCGGCGCTCGGCCGCTGCCTGGTCCACTCCATCGAGGGCGCGGCGAAACAGGGCTGAATTGAGCTCCAGGATTGCCGTGACGGGCTGCAGGCGCGGATCCATGTTGCCGTCCTCCTCCATGCGCGTGACCGGGTGTCGATCGAAGCCTCTTCCAGAAACGGGCCAGTGGGATTTCATGTAGAGGGTCGCGACATCCCCCTGTGTACTACCCTCGTGATGACAGTCGATCCAAACCGGCGAGGCCTGCTCGCTCAGGTCCTGACGACGCGCAGTCGCTCGACGGCCTCGTGCAGCAGCTCTTCCGTCTTGCAGAAGGCGAAGCGCACCAGATGGCGGCCGTCCGCAGGGTCGAGGAAGAAGCTCGACCCCGGCACCGATGCCACTCCGCGCTCGGCCGTCAGCCACACGGCGAACTCGGTGTCCGGCAGGTCGCTGAGATCAGTGAACTCCGCCATCACGTAGTACGATCCCTCCGGCGGCTCGCATCGGAACCCGGACTCGTTCAGACCGGCGGTCAGGATGTCGCGGCGAGCCTCGTAGTGCCTCGCCATGTCGGTGTAATAGTCCGGCCCGAGCGTCTCCATGGCGACCGCCACGGCCTCCTGGAGAGGTGCGGGAGCGCCCACGGTCAGGAAGTCGTGCACCTTCCGGATCGCACCGGTAACCTCGGGGGACGCGACGATCGTGCCGACCCGCCACCCGGTGACGGCGAACGTCTTCGAGGCCCCGCTAACGGTGATCGTGCGATCTCGCATGCCCTCGAGCGTGGCCATCGGGACGTGCTCGCCCTCGTAGTAGATGTGCTCGTAGATCTCGTCCGTGACCGCGTACGCGTCGTAGCGCCGGCAGAGCTCAGCGATCCCCTCGAGGTCTCGCCTCGACACTACGCGGCCGGTCGGATTGTTCGGCGTGTTGATGATGATGGCTCGAGTGCGATCCGAGAAAGCGGCGGTGAGTCGATCGAGATCAAGCTCTTCCCTGCCCCACATGGGCACGTAGACGGGCTCGGCGTCGCACAGCAACGTGTCGCGGTCGTAGTTTTCGTAGAACGGCTCGAACACGATCACTTCGTCACCCGGATCCACGATCGCGAGCAGAATCGAGACCATGGCCTCGGTGGCTCCGCACGTGACCGTGACTTCGGTCTCCGGTTTCACGTCCATCCCATACCAGTCGTAGTACTTCACGGCGATCGCATCGCGAAGACGCTTGGCACCCCACGTGATGGCGTACTGGTTGATGTCGGCGTGGATGGCCGCGGCCGCGGCTTCCTTCAGGAGGTCAGGAGCCGGAAAATCCGGGAAACCCTGCGCCAGGTTGATCGCGTCGTGCTCCTGGGCGACCCGGGTCATCTCCCGGATGACGGACTCCGTGAAGAGCTGCGTGCGCCTTGAGGTATGCATGGGAAGATGTTAGCCGCCGGTGCGCAGGAGGAGCATCACGATGTAAGTCACGTACGCGATCACGAACGACACTCCGGCCACTCGTCCGATGGGGCGACGCAACCACACGAACGCGCTGAGCAGGACCGCCGTGCCGATCATCACCGG
>CAXMRU010000235.1:0-2650 GCA_964195715.1 Akkermansiaceae bacterium
TCTCGACCAGAAGCTCGTGCACTCGTTCCTGAACGACCCGGTGGTCCGGCGGTGCTTCCCCACGGATGCCACGCCATGCGTGTGCACCTGCTCGCCCCTGATCAACATGGGCGCGAGGAAGCGGCCCTACGGCGACCGGGTAGTCCTGATCGGTGACAGCGGCGTCACCCGCCTGTACAAGGATGGCATCGGAGCCGCCTTCCGGACGGCGAAGGCCGCCGCTTCGACGGCCGTCGTCCAGGGCGTATCGGCCGAAGCTTTCGACAAGCATTACTGGCCTGCCTGCAGGGCGATCGCCAACGACAACAAGATAGGCAAGGTCATCTTCGGTACGACCACCGTCTTCAAGCATTCGAAGATCTCCAGACGCGGCATTCTTCGCATGGCGACGCGCGAGCAGGCGAATCCCGACAAACCCCGGCACATGAGCTCCCTGCTGTGGAACATGTTCACCGGGAGCGCGCCGTATAAGGAAATCCTGCAGGGCACTCTGCACCCGGGCTTCCTGGGCAACATGGCGTTGAACCTCGCCATCGGAGTTTGGCCGACGAATGGCAACGGAAAGGTGGCCTGACCATGGGCAAGGGCGCGCTCGGCAAGACCTACGCAGACGGTGAGGCCATCGTGCGGCAGGGAGCCGTCGGAGACTGCATGTACGTGGTGCAGGCCGGTCGAGTGGAGGTCGTCCAGGCCACGAACTTGGGCGATCAGCATCTCGCATTCCTCGAGACGGGCGACTTCTTCGGCGAGATGGCGGTGTTCGAGAAAGAGACCCGTTCCGCCACGGTGCGGGCCAGCGGCGAAGCTCGCGTCCTCAAGGTGGACAAGAAGACGCTGCTGCGGCGGATCAAGGAAGACCCACTGCTCGCTGTAAACCTGCTTCAGACCATGTCGCACCGCATCCGCGACCTCAACGCCGGGCTCGCCGTGCGCGAGGCGGCTCGGCAGTGAGCGGGGGAACCGACCCCGGCCGTGCCGAATCGGCATCATTCGAGCGACTCACACCCACCTTCCGTCCTCAGCAGGTCGAGAAGACGGCCCCGTGCCAGACCGGGTGCCCTAACTGCGGAGACATCCGCGGCTGGATCGGCACCATCGCTCAGCGGGAAAAGATAGGGCTGTCGCGCGAGGAGGCCTATACTCACGCGTGGCGCATGATCGCCGATGTGAACCCGTTTCCAAGCGTCCTCGGCCGCGTGTGTCCTCATCCGTGCGAGGAGCACTGCAACCGTTCCGAGCTCGACGAGCCGCTCGCGATCAACGCGATGGAGAGGTTTCTCGGGGACTGGGCGATACACTCCAACCTGCCGCTGACTCGCCTCGACGATGGCCCCTGGGCCGAGTGGGTCGGCGTCGTCGGCGCCGGACCGTCCGGCCTCTCGTTCGCTTATCAGATGGCTCGACGCGGATACCGGGTCACCGTATATGAGGGCAAAGCGCAGGCCGGGGGAATGCTCCGGTACGGCATCCCCGACTACCGACTCCCACCGAGCGTTCTCGACGCGGAGATCGGGCGCATTTTGGACCTCGGCGTGGAACTCATGCTGGACACGGTCGTGGGGCGCGACGTCACGTTCGAGGAGCTGAGGGCCCGCCATGCGACCGTCTACCTGGGCATCGGAGCACAGATGGGTCATGGCCTCGGCGTCCCGGGCGAGGAGGGGCCGTCCGTGTGGACAGGGACGGACTACCTGGCTCGCGTGAACTGCGGGGAGCAGATCGACCTGGGAAGCCGCGTCGTGGTGGTCGGTGGCGGCAACACGGCCGTGGACGCGGCGCGAACCGCCCGCCGAACCGGGGCCGCTGTCACGATCCTGTACCGGCGCTCGCGTAATGAGATGCCTGCGATCGCCGAGGAGGTGGATGACGCGCTCGAGGAAGGAATCGAGCTCGTGCTGCTGGCAGCGCCCGTTCGGGTCGAGCGGCTCCCTAACAGCAGACTCGCCGAGCTCGTTGCGTGTCGGATGCGACTCGGTGAACCAGACGACTCAGGACGGCGACGCCCCATCCCGATCCCCGAGTCGGAATACTCGATTCCGATTGACGCGATGATCGCGGCCGTCTCGCAGGCTCCGATCCTTGATGGATTCGAGGCGCTCGACCTGCATGGCAACTGGCTGCTTACTGACGGCGACGGCTCGGTCGGCGACGGGGTGCTGGCCGGAGGCGACGCGCTGGGACTGGGCATCGCCGGCAATGCAATCGTCCAGGGCCGCCGAGCGGCCGAAGAGCTGCACGCTCGACTGCGCGGACTGTCGCCCTCCGAGGTGAAGGCGGACCGCCGGGTCGACGGCCGGCCCCACATCGGGCCGGACCGGCTCATGCTCGACTACAAGCCAGAGACACCGGCCGTTCATTCACCCAAGCTCGCGGGCCACGATCGTGTGGCCCTGGGCGGGGTCGAGGTCGCCGGGACGATCACGGAGGACGAGTTCCTCGCCGAGGCGAGCCGGTGCTTCTCTTGCGGTTCGTGCTTCGGATGCGAGCAGTGCTCGATGTTCTGCACTGTAAGCTGCTTCACGAAGTTGGAGGAAGTGCAGCCCGGAATGTACTTCACGCTTGCTCTCGATCAGTGCGAGGAGTGCGGGAAGTGCGTCGAAGTGTGCCCGTGCGGCTTCCTGGAGGTGACCTGATGCGCCGACGCTCAGGT
>CAXMRU010000236.1:0-4146 GCA_964195715.1 Akkermansiaceae bacterium
CCCCATCCCGAAAGCGCTCGTGGCGCACACGACTCGTAGATCGCCGTCCAGGAACCGTCTCTGGACCCGGCTGCGGACGTCGGTGTGGAGACCCGCGTGGTAGTAGCCGGCGCGGATGCCGAGCCGCCGCAGCGTCTCAGCCACGAGCGCCGCGCGTGCCCGTGTGGGCACGTACACGATCGCCGAGCCGCAGGGATCTGATCGTAACGCGAATCTCACGGCATCCGAAGCTCGAGCGAGCGCTTCCGCGGGACTCCGAGCTCGCCGCACGTCCCACTGGACGTTGGGTCGATCCACCGACGCGATCACGCGAAATGGCCGGCGAAGGCTCAGGCAGGTTTCGACATCCGCGCGGGTCGCGGGCGTTGCCGTGGCAGTGAAGGCTGCGATCGGCGGGTTGCCCACGAGCGACGCGAAGTCCGCGATATGCCGGTACGAAGGCCGGAAATCGTGACCCCACTCACTGATGCAATGCGCTTCGTCCACGACGAGCCGGATGGGCGGAGTCCGCCACAGGGCGCGAAAGGCAGAGGTCGCCAGGCGTTCCGGTGATACGTAGAGCAGGCGAAGCGACCCGTCGGAGAGGTTCCTCAACGTAGCGAGCCGTTGTTCCGGAGCGGTCGCCGAACTCAGCGAAGCCGCGGGCACACCCCGCCTGCGCAGGACTTCCACCTGGTCCTGCATGAGGGATATCAGGGGACTCACCACAAGTGTCACTCCGGTGCTCAACACGGCCGGCAGCTGGAAGCAGACCGATTTTCCGGCTCCTGTCGGCAGCACGGCCAGAACGTCGCGACCGGCCATCGTCGCTTCGACGAGCGGGCGCTGCAGCCTACGGAAGCTCCCGTACCCGAATACGCGCTCGAGAGCTGATTCAAGAGCCTCGATGGAAGTATCCGTACCGCCGGCGATACCGGTGCTCATCGCTCCCTCGTCCAGAGTTTCCTGGCGACTATCAAGAAGGCTGTTGACGAAGTACGACCCTCTAGATGGCTGTTGAAGAGCTACAGATGAAGCGGACCGTCACGCGAGCCTCAACGGTCGCCGCGGTCGCGGATGGGCGGCCCACGCAGCAGCCCATCTCGCCGGCCACTGTTGACCCGGTGTTGAATGACTCGGCTCAATCTTCCGCCGCGCCCTGGACCGTCGGAGGCATGGTGACGAGATGGTGACACGCATACGGGGCGGACTGGCGCTCGACCTGCTCGTCGGACTCATGGCTCTCACGGCCCTGTCCTTTGTTGTCCGGGAGCGCGTTCTACCCTGGATAGAGGATCGGTCCATCGTGGACCCGGGGGAGCTCGTACGAGACCGACTGTCTCTCGAGGATGCGTCCACGGGTGATTCGATCCCCTGGAACCCGGGCGCCCCGACTCTACTCGTCGTCTTCCGGTCTACGTGCCCCGCATGCCAGCGTGCCGTTCCGACCTGGGTCGAGCTCTCGAGCGCGGGTACGTGGCAGACTACGGCCGTCGGACTCGAGCCTGCGGAGGATGCAGCCCGATACGCCGGGACACACCTCCCCCTGGCCCGGGCGGCCGTGCCCCGGGACATCGATGCATTCGTGAAGCGTTTTCGGATCCGCGTCGTCCCGACCACGCTCGTCATAGACCGCGAGGGCAGGCTGGCAGCCCGTCATACCGGCCCTCTGGAGGCGTCCGACGTCCAGGCTCTGCGCCGCTTCGTCGCGCCCTCCAATCCATGAAGTGAAAGGAGATCTACAATGAGACGACTGTGGCTGGTGATCGGCCTCCTCGGCCTGGCCGTGCCTCCACCCGCGAGCGCCGCGGCAAGTGCGAGGCCGGTCGAGTGCCAGGACTACTGCGGCGAGCGGGCTGCGGATCATTGCGAGCGGATCGATTCGTGGAAGTGCACATGGTACATCCTTGGCTGCCTGGCCGGTTGCAACATCGCCTCCCTGTGACAGGTAGAGGCCCCACGAAAAGGAGGGACGAGATGAACCGTAGAATAGCGATGCTCCTGGCAGCGTTCGTGGCGATCGTGGCCAGCGCGCCCCCGTTGCCGTCGGAGGCGGCGGTGGTGGGCAAGACGTGGTGCATGACCTACTGCGACGTGATCCACCTCGGGTGCAAGAAGACTTTCGGCTGGTTCGACGAGGAAGCCTGCGAGGAGTGGAAAATGGGGTGCATGGACGGCTGCCGCGTCAACGGCTGAACATCCGGAGACATCGGGTGGGAGGATGCGGCAGTCCCGCGTCCTCCCACGTCCGGATCGGACTCAGGTCACCAGGGGATCGCTGACCGGAGCGAGATCCGTTTCCCCACCCCAGGAAATCACCCGGGCAGCGACGAGCCCGGCCAGGGCATTCCCCGCGAGCACGAGCGGGAACGTCAGGAGACCCTGCCGGACGCCCAGCAGACCGAAGCCCAGGAATACCGGATACACCACGAGCAGCGTATAAAGACTCGGCACGAGGCTGAAGATCGCTCCCTTGCTCGCGAACCCTTCTCCCGGAACCACCGGGTACAGGATGCCGAACGCGATGCCCCAGACCGAACCGTACAGTGCTCTCATCAAGTACTGACCGGCAGAAAGGTCTACATCCACTCCCACACCGAGCATCAGCGTGAGTCCGATGCTGCCGGAGACCTCCGTCAGCACACCATGGAACAGGCCGGCCAGCACTCCACCGAGCACGCCCAGCCCGAGCCGCGCCGACAGGTCCAGAGGGCCCTCCACGGCGGGTCCGAACGGGTGCCCCCCGATCGCAACAGCCGCGAGTCCGAGCGAGGCTACGAGAAGGAGTATGCCGCCCTGGATTCCCAGCGTGGTTCCGGTCTCCAGAAGGCCCGCACCCGCGAGACCCGTGATCAGGGCCACTGCACCCACTCCGACGGACATGACGGAGAGTCGGTTCGGGCTGCCAGAGGGGTCCGTCGTCGGTTCGGTCATGCTCGTCCGGTCCTTTGTCTGCTCGTTCGTTCCAGCGCTCGCGGCGAAGCATGGCCCCGCCGTACTAACAGGCTGCTGAGGGTCAGTCGCCGGATCGCTCCAGGAAGCGGAGCACACCCTCCCGACAGTCATCCGTCATCCGCGCGATGACGTTGACCTGGGCACCGGCTCGAATCGACGCCTCGAAGCTGGCGCCGTCGATCTGGTACAGCAAGCGCTTGGATAGCGCGAGTGCGCTGGCGCTCCGGGAAGCGAGGGCCTCGAGGAACGAGTCGACCTCGGAATCGAAGGACTCCGCCGGGAACACCCGGTTCACCAGCCCGTATTCAGCCGCCGTCTCCGCGTCGATCGGATCGCCGAACGCGATCAATTCGAACGCACGTTTCTCACCCACGGACCTGCGGAGGATCGCCATCACCATGGCCGGCACGAACCCGAGCCGTACCTCCGGATACCCGAAGCTCGCGCGCTG
The DNA here is from genome assembly GCA_964195715.1 of Akkermansiaceae bacterium. GTDB lineage: Bacteria > Gemmatimonadota > Gemmatimonadetes > Palauibacterales > Palauibacteraceae > Benthicola. The sequence continues at coordinate 3,386 of CAXMRU010000236.1, forward strand.
GGACGCCAGGACCATGTCGCAGGCCGTCGCGAGACCGGCGCCGCCGGCGAGTGCCCTCCCGCGCACGATGGCAACGACGGGCTTGTCCATCCTGCGGATGAGGAGGAAAAGATCCCCCAACGCCTGGGCGTCGGCCAGGCTGGCCTCCGGTCCCGCCTCTACGGCTTCCTGCAGCTCGTGCAGATCGGCGCCGGCGCAAAAATCGGGACCCGCTCCTGCGATCGCGACGACCTTCACGCGATCGTCGGCCTGGACCTGCGCCAGTGTGTCTTTCATCTCCTGGATCAGAGCACCGTTCAACGCGTTCCGACGCTCGGGACGATCGAGCGTGATCCGCGCGATCCCAATCCTCTCATCGATCGCGGATTGCAGCTGCCTGGCCATGCACTACTCCTCGGAGGGCGGGCGCCCGGGGATCTCCCCGGCCAACACCCGGTCGCATATTTCGACGACCTCGTCCGGCACCTCTAACTCGAGGCCCAGGATCCCCGCGCCGAAGGTCTTCCCCTGCGCGTCCAGCATCAGGGACACTGTCCCGCCGCCGCCCAGCGACTCATGCAGCAGGAAGTTCAGCGCGAACAGGTTGGGAAGCTCGAACCGCTCGACCTGACCGTGGCAGACGCCCGAGAAGTGGTCTCTTACCCGATCGGCGGTGAGCTCCCGAACCAGGTGCTCGTACGCCGCCGGCGCAAGGGCGATCACCCCGATGTTCGCCGTGTCGCCCTTGTCTCCGGAGCGGGCAAACGCGAGGCGGCCGAGGG
>CAXMRU010000237.1:0-3444 GCA_964195715.1 Akkermansiaceae bacterium
TAATGGTCTTCGACATCGCGACGGGTGTGCTTATTCGGGAGGAAAAGCCGGATCGCAAAGGTTGAGAGCTTAGCAACGGACCTTAGCGCAAGAACTTCACGCACGCCTCTTGAAGCTGCGCGACGTGGAGCAACGGGCCGAAGGGGCTGAGGGCAGAACGTCCGTTTCGCGCCGTCTGGAATCGCCCCAGACGCCTTTCGGTGTCTATTCGGTACCGTGGGTGGTAGGGTAGCACCTTGGTCGGCCGCTAGAACGCGCCTGACGCCTTCGTTCGTCGAGCGACTGACCCGGTGAGGGGTCAATCGGATTTTCGACTGACGCACTGCCACGCTATCAAGACAGCGACGATGCCCACGAGGCCGAGAAACAGCCACTCCCAAAGAGCGAACTCGAACACGGCTCACCTCCAGTCCAGGGGGGCACCGTAAATCTACACGGGCAGAGTCAGGTGCGCCTCAAAGCGAAGCGCCCGGCGTGCCGCTGCAGGCATTTGAGCCTTGGCGAGACAACCGGGCGCTGGTTTAGACGGCCTTGAAAGAACCGCCCTTCGGGGACTGTTCCCTACTGGATGTAGCCCAGCGCCCGCAGAGTGCGCAGCTGCTCCGGCGTCATCGTCGCCCCCTCTCCAGAGCGGGTGAATCGCTGAGCCAGGGCCTGGTGCGCCGCCCATTGAGCCTCGAGGAACTCGGTGTACTTCTCCACGAGGTCGGGCCGCTCCTCGTGCAGGCTGTGCGAGACGTATGGATCGTTCCACAGGTCGAAGAGCAGCAGTGGCGCGGCTCGACCGTTCTTCTCCGGTGGGGAGGGCTCCCGGTTGACCAGTAGTGACGCGCCCCAACGCCCGTCGACCACATCGATGCGACCGCGGAGCGTGTCTGAGGTGAAGGAGCCGTAGAACTCGTCGAGGATGACCGGGCGCGGCTCCCAACCTTCCTGCCCCAGCAGCAACGGCGCCAGCGACTGGCCCTGCGTGATCTCGGGCCTGGGCAGACCGGCGAGATCTACGATCGTCGGGAGCATGTCGATCATCGATACCGGCTGGCTGAAACGCTGTCCGGCAGCGATACGCCCCGGCCAGACCACGATCATCGGGATGCGGGATTCCCAGGGGCTGAAGATGGCCTGCTCGTGCCACACGGGGGCCGCCATTGAGGCCATGCTCTTGAGCCCGGCGTTGTCATGGCTGTGGTCAGCGGCGAGGATAAAGATCGTATTGTCCCACTCGCCGAGCGCCTTGATCCGGTTCACGAGCCGGCCGATCTGGTAATCGGTGTGGGCCATCCCCTCGTCGTAGAGGCCCTGGCTCACGCTGAAGAACTCCAAGGGATCGATGCCCGCTCTCTCGAAGAACTCCACGAGCCGGGCCGGCGGCATGGCCGTGCGGATCGCTGCCCTGAATCCCAAACCACCTTCTTCCAACTTGGAGACCCAATCTGTGATACGCTGTGCCGCGTCGACGCTGCCGAAAAGGCCGGTGAACGGCGGCACCGGGGACCACGGCACGTGCGAATCGACCGTCTGAAAATGCACCCAGTAGGGCTGGGCAGGGTACGCCTCCCGCCATTCCCAGAACGCCTCCTGGAGCCACGCCGAGGATGCAGAATGGTTCATGGATTCGTCCCAGGTGTCCCACAGGACGTCTACGCCTCGATCCAGGCTGCTCATCCTGCCCGCGTACGAATTCGCAGTGAAGACCGCTGTCTGGTAACCGCCGCGATGCATGTGCTCCGCCATGGTCACCACCTGCTCCGGCAGCGGATCGGTCTCGGTGATGTAGCCACCCAGCACGCTGTGTTGCAGCCCAGTCATGAACGAGGGAGTGGAGACCCTCGTCCATGTGGAGTTGCTATAAGCCTGTTCGAACACCGCCCCCTCGGCCGCCAGGCGCTCGAGGTTGGGGGTAGTACGGCGGTTGTATCCGTAGACACTCATGAGCTCCGCCGAACCTCCGTCGATGATGTAGAACACGACGTTGGGCCGGCCGGAAGCCCGTGAGCTCGTGAGCGTCGGCGCCGCCCACAACGCCACAGTGCCTGGCATCTCGGCGTCCGCCTTCAGCGCGAGCGTCACCGTCTGCCCCTCGAAATCGGACAGGTCTACGGAGCGTTGAGCCCAAGCCGCTTTGTCTGCGAGGGTCTCCTCGAGCAGGCCCTCCTCTTCCTGTTGACCTTTCGAGGTCACCGTGACCCTGAAGTCGACCGGTGCGTCGTCCTGAACCACCCCGAGGCCCACGTCGAGCCGACCTCCCCGGGGGACACGCACGGTGAAGGCAACACGCCCGGGCGTATGAGTGAACAGCGTGCGCCGATGCTCCTTGCTCCCATCAACGACGGTCATCACACCCAGTGGATCACCCGCGAAGGCTGCTGCTCTAGAGACGACGGTCACCGAAAGGATGTCCACACTGCCTGGCTCGTAGGTCTCAGCCACCACGCCGACCCGGCAACATTCATCCCCTGACGCCCCCTCCGTGTCCAGGGGCAGCAGGTAGCTCTGCACCGAACCGTCCGCGATCATCGGGCTCTCCCCGCCCCAGCGTTGAAACAATCCATAGAACCCGCGCGGGCCGACCTCCTGGAGGTCGTCGAGGAGCACCGTCAATAGACCAGCGCTCTCGGTACGGGCGCGAACCAACAGGTGGGTCGGTTCCAGGTGCAGCAGGCCCGGGAAATCGGTGTAGATGCCTGCGCCCAACCTAGTGATCCAATCTCCTTCGATCGCGTGACGGTCGGCGTCGGTCACGTGGACCCGTAGCGCATCGTCCGTACGTGTAGCTTTCATCGGGTTACGCGACTCGGCCACGGAAAACGATCTCCAATCCGGCTGCGGCTCGTCGAAGCTCCAGCGGATCGGCTCTGGGTCCTCCGCAGGCAGCTCGGACCCCTCGATGAGAGCGGCGTCCAGGTGATCCTCGAGGTGCAGTGGCATCTCCGCCGTGAGCACCGCGGGGCCGGCGTCGCCAGGTGCACATCCCCATGTGAAGATCAAGCCGATGAGCAGCGCGCTACAGAGCAATAGGCGGCAGGGAGCAAGGCACCTGTCCATAGTCTAGACCTCCCTCGTGGGGCCTGGGCAAGGGCGCACAGCTACCAGGAGGGGGTCCGGCAGGAACGTCTTTGTGATGACTAAGCTTGCAGCCTCAGTGCTAACATACGAGCCCGCACGACGCCGTGCGAGGAAACTTCCGGATCCTGACAGCGCTGTCTGCCGGTCAGGAGAGGTAGCGTTGCTTTTGAGAGGTTCGCGTCTGCCTACCTAGCAGACGTTCGGCCAGCGGCAGGAAGGGCTCCGGGGAGACCAGTGCCAGAGTCAGTGTCGTGACACTGTTTGTGACACTGTTACAAGGACAAGGAAAAACGACCCTGCCGTAACTGAAGACAGGGCCGTCTCTTACGCAATCGGGGCGGCGAGATTCGAACTCGCGACCTCCTGAACCCCATTCGC
>CAXMRU010000238.1:0-1633 GCA_964195715.1 Akkermansiaceae bacterium
CGAATTCGAGCTCCGCGTCCATCGCGCGCAGGGCGTCCTCCTCGGTGCGCGCCAACCCGGGCCAGCTTCCGTCCTCCAGAGGGAGCGTCGATTGAACCGGCACCAGAACGACTGTGGTTCCGTTCGGAAAGTGAGGCATGGATGCCTCCTGCGCCGCCACCGTCGACGGTCCGACGAAGGCGAGGCAGAGCGCGGCCGCACCCAGCAAGGAGTGTCGCCCGCCGTTCTGTATTCTGGTCATATTCATGATACGCGTGGTTACACCGGGAATTCGGAAAGGTACCATCCTATCGGGTCCGTCAACCCGTCCCGGCCGGAATCGCACGAAGTCCGACAACGCTGAGTCCGACCCCGGCAACCGCGAACACTCCCGCGAGTCCCGGGCGGGAGACCGCGACCAGGGTGAGCGACGCAAAGACGGCCGTCAGGCCCATGAAGAACGTCGTCAGGCCGGCGAGGCGGCGCAGGTGCATTACCTCACGCATCGGAGACTCCCTCACTCGACCCCGGGCCTCCCTCGCGGCAGGCGGCGATCTCGTCCTCGATCTCGACCCGGGTCAGTGTGTGATCGCTTCGCTTGGCTAGAGCGAAAACGATATCGCACAGTGTCGTATCGCGCGGATCGTACCCGTGCTCGTTCAACCAGTAGCGTACGTTGCTGAGGCCCGAGACAGGAGAGACCTCGATCGTCTGCTCGAGACCGAACAGGGACGCGGGAACCCCGCTGTACACGCGGTCCACGAGCCAGTCGTCCCCCATCTTCATCGCCTTGATGATCGCCGAGGCGTGTACGCCCGTTCCCGTCCGGAACGCGTCGCTTCCGACTACCGGATACGAGTGCGGAATCTCGATCCCACAGATGTCGGCCGCGAGCGAACAGTAAGCGGGGAGTCGGCTGAGGTCCACGTCGTGCATCCCGAGAAGCTTCAGGTTCACGAGCAGCAGGTCCATCGCCGTGTTACCGACCCGCTCGCCGATACCGAGCGCCGTTCCGTGGACCCTGTCAGCCCCTTCCTCGATCGCGGCCAGCGCGTTGGGCATGGCCAGTCCCCGGTCGCGGTGCCCGTGCCAGTCGATCTTCACGTCTTCGCCGGTGTCGAAGATGATCTTCTTCACGAATCTCAGGAGCTGCCGCACCCCGTAAGGCGTGGCGTGCCCGACGGTGTCCGCGAGGCAGATGCGCCTGGCTCCACACTCGATCGCCGTCGTGTACAATGACTTGAGCGTGTCGGGCCGCGAGCGGGTCGTGTCCTCCGTGACGTACATCACGTCCAGGCCCTCGCCGGAGGCAAAGGTGACCGCTTCGGCCGTGTTCCGGAGGAGCATCTCGAGCCCCCACCCCTCGGCATACTGGCGGATCGGGGAGCAGCCTATGAACGCCCCGACCTCCATCTTCAACCCTGTCTCTTGCGCGACGTCCACGATGGGAGCGATGTCGGCCTTTACGGTCCGCGCCGCGCAGTTCGGAGCAATGGGCAGACCCTGGTCGGCAATCTCGTGGGCGAGCGCCAGCACCGCCTCACGGGCTCTCGGACCCGCGCCGGGAAGTCCGATGTCAGCGGCGTGGATTCCCATTTCGACGATGAAATGCAGCATCTCGATCTTCCGCTCGATCGGCGGATCCTTCACGGTG
>CAXMRU010000239.1:0-3965 GCA_964195715.1 Akkermansiaceae bacterium
GTCCCAACGCTCGAGACCAGGGACGCCGTCACGGTTCCGTACGGTGTAGCGATAGCGGCCGGTGCCGTCATCGCCCTTCTTTGGTAAGACGCTCAAACAGTATGAGCCTGATGATCATGTCGAGAAACAGGATAACTGGCCATGCGTAGTCGACGGCTTTTCATCGTGATGGCGCTGGCTCTCTTGTCGGGGCTTGCCGCCGCGTGGTTGGCGCTCAATTACCTGCGCCAGCCTGAGAGTCCCATCAGAACGGCCGAGCCGGCCTCCACGGAAGTGGTGGTAGCGGCACGCGATCTGTCACTCGGCACAGTGTTGACCGCGGAGGACGTGAAGCTGGTCGGGTGGCCGGGGGGTCTCCTTCCGGAGGGCTATAGCTCGTCGGTCGAGGAGGTGCTCGGGCGCGGTGTGATCTACAACGTCGTCCTCAACGAACCGTTGATCTCGAGCAAGATCGCGGTAAAGGAGGCCGGGGGAGGTCTTCCGATCGTGATCCCCGAGGGGATGCGCGGTGTGAGCGTGCGCGTCGATGATGTGATCAGCATCGCCGGCTTCGTGCTGCCCGGCACTCGTGTGGACGTGCTGGTCACGCTAGACCAGGGCAATCAGCAGGGCAACCCGGTGACCAAGATCGTGCTGCAGAACATCCCCGTGCTCACGTCCGGCCAGGTGATCGAGCAGACCATCAACGGCGAGCCGATTCAGGTTACCGTTCTCACGATGCTCGTGACGCCGGAGCAAGCGGAAGAACTCGTTCTTGCGGCCACACGCGGCCGGATACAGCTGGCCCTGCGCAATACACTGGACGTGGATTCCGTTACCACGCAGGGAGCGCGCCTCAACAGCCTCATACCGGCCCAAAGCGTGGCGAGGAGGTCGTCCGCGCCCCGGCGTGCCACACCACCTCCCACTCAGACGACCAGTCAGATCGAGGTCTGGCGAGGCAACCAGGTAGAAACGGAAACACTTGACGAGGGTGGCTCCCAATGAACGCAGTCAGCAAACGGACCCGAATGCACCGCCGCATCACGCGGGTCAGTGGACTGGCCCTGGCCGTTCTGGCCTGCCTCGCCATCGCTCGCTCGGCGCCGGCTCAGGACGGGGTGCCCAGCAGCGTGACTCCGAGCGGAATCATCGATCTGGCCCTCGGGAACTCGCATGTGGTCTCGCACCCGGTCGTGATCAGGCGTGTGTCGATCGCGGACCCGAGCGTGGCTGACGCGATCCCCGTGTCTGTGCGTGAGATCGTCGTGAACGGCAAAAAGAGCGGCACGACCACTCTTCTGCTGTGGGACAACGCGGGCGGACGGCGGATGTACCAGATACGTGTGTCGCCCGATGTCGAGAGCCTAGAAGCCGATCTCCGGAACCTCTTCCCCGACGACAGCATCGCCGTGCTCGCGTCGGGTGGGGCCGTCATTCTCTCGGGCCGCGTGTCGCAGCAGCTCACGGCCGAGAGCGCCGTGGCCATCGCTGAGGGCTTCCTGGGGGTAGGGGAAGGCGGCGCCTCAATCGTGAATCAGATCAGTGTTCCCCATCCCGGCCAGGTGCTGCTCCAGGTCCGGTTTGCCGAGGTCAGCCGAACGGCCGTCGAGAAGGCCGGGATCAACCTGCTACGCCTCGGCGACGACTACTCGGCTGGTTTCGGCACCGGCAGGCCCCCATCACCGGCCGCCAGCCTGCCCATTGGAGACGGTGGGGGCGGCACACTGGACGGGACGTTCTCGGACGCGCTGAACATCTTCCTGATCGACCACAAGAACGGCGTGGGAGCCTTCATTCAGGCGCTCAAGTCGAACGGCCTGTTCCGCAGCCTGGCCGAGCCCAATCTTCTAGCCGTGCACGGACAGGAGGCGTCGTTCCTGGCTGGCGGAGAGTTTCCGTATCCGGTCGTGCAGGGTGGATCGAATGTGGGAGCCGTCACGATCCAGTTCCGCGAGTACGGCATCAGGCTCAACTTCACTCCCACGATCCAGCCCAGTGGCAACATCCGGCTGCGCGTTGCGCCGGAGGTCTCGACGCTCGACTTCGCGAACGGACTCACCCTGTCGGGATTCAACATTCCGGCGATCCTGTCCCGCAAGGCGGAGACGGAGATCGAACTGGCCGACGGGCAAACCTTCGCGATCGCGGGCCTGATCGACAACTCGATGCTCGAAGACATCGACAAGATCCCTGTTCTGGGTGACATCCCGATCCTCGGCAGCCTGTTCCGGTCGAAGGAAATGCGTCAGAACAAGACCGAGCTGCTGGTGCTCGTGACTCCCCGGCTCGTGCGGCCGGTGGATCAGGCGCCGCCCGTTCCGACCGGCGAGCCAGACGTGTGGAATTGGGACGACAGCATGTTGGAGCCTCTTCCCACCATCGAAGGCCAGTGATCGTGGGGACCCGACCCTTGAACCGTAGCCTGTGTGGCATCGAGACATGAATGTGATCGAGATCAAGAGCGCGGTCATCTCCACCGACGCCGATCTTCGCGCCCTGCTCCGGCAGGTCATTGAAGACGAGTCGGAGGAAACCGGTCTGCGGATCGGCCTGGAGGTCCCCGTACCGTTCACGGAGATCGATGATGCCAGGCTCGAGCAGCTCAGACAACTGGATCCCGAGCTGATCTTCCTCGACCTGGAAGATGACCCCGTGATGGGGCTGAAATTCGCCCAGTTTCTCGGAGAAGGCGCTCCTGGACGCAGGATCATCGGAGTGGGGCCCCCGTTGGCCCCCGAGCTTCTTCTCCAGGCCATGCAGGCCGGTATCTCGGAATATCTGCAGAAGCCGCTCTCGGAAGAAGACCTCCAGGATGCGATCGACCGACTAAGCCGCAAGTTCGGTCGCAAGAACGAGGTCCGGCGCAGGGATCCGGCCAAGCTGCTGGCCATCTTCAGCCCCAAGGGTGGTACGGGATCAACGTGCGTCGCGACGAACATCGCCGTCGCCCTCCACGTCGTTACGCGGAAGAAGGTCCTGCTCGTCGACCTCGACCTGGAACTTGGAGAGACGGCGCTTCTCCTTGGTGTCGAACCTCGCTTCAGCTTCGTGGACCTCGTACGCAACTTCCATCGCGTAGACGCGGGGCTGTTGGCTTCGTATATCGAGCGGCACGAGTCGGGCGTCGAGCTCCTGTCAGCGCCCTTCCATCCGGCAAAGGCAGAGACGGTCACCGGAGACCAGATTCGCCAGATTCTCCATTTCCTCAAACAGCATTACGACTACATCGTCGTCGATACGTCGAAGTCGTTTTCGCCGCCGACCCTGGCCACGTTCGAGCAGGCCGATCATGTGTTCCTGATTACGAACGTCGATCTGCCATCGCTTCGCAACATCACGCGGTGCCTCCCGCTTCTGGAGCGGATGGGCTCGGTCAAGGGAGAAGACTGGCTTCGCCTCGTCGTGAACCGGTATCAAACCAGCGACCCGATCTCTCTGAAGGAGATCGAGAAGACTCTGGGTCTACCCGTCTATTGGACGCTTGGAAACGACTTCGAGTCCGTCATGAACTCCATCAACTCGGGTAAGCCGGTGGTCATGACGGATAAGTCTGTATTCGCCCGTGACCTGAAGTCGCTCGTGACGACGATGACCGGGATCACCCCGGAGCAGGCGGATGGCGATGGTCTCTTCGGCGGCATCCGACGGATGTTCGGGCCGAAGAGCAGCAAGAGGAGTGAAGCCAGATGAACGAGATCGGTCGCTCAGAAGCAGACGTGAACCAGCCTCCGGAGCCAAGCTCCGGAGGCGTGCCGTTGCCGTGGGGCGACAAACAGCCATCGTCGCCCAGCGCCCCTGGCAGGCCGCCGGGTGAGGAGCAGGACGTGGGGCTTCTCCAGGATATCAAGGTGCGTGTGCACCGTCAGCTTCTCGAGAGATTGAACCTCTCGAACATCGACGCGTTGGACAAAGCGCAGGTCGTGGATGAGATCCGCAAGGTCGTTCACGACCTCCTCGCCAGCGAAGCGACGCCACTGAACTAC
>CAXMRU010000240.1:0-2407 GCA_964195715.1 Akkermansiaceae bacterium
AGCACTTCCGTGGACACTCCCGTGGCGAGGTCGAGCAGGGTGAGGCAGCTCCGGTACGGCTCGGTATCGCCGTACCGCGCGATGTAACCGATCCTGCTGCCGTCCTTCGAGAAGCTCCAGCCGTAGATGTAGGGGACGTCGGTCAGCTTTTCGAGCGCACCGTTATCCAGCGACAGGCGGTACAGGTTCATCACTTCGTCGTTACGCTCGTCCGCCTGTACGATCATGTCGCCGCGGATCGAGTCGTACTTCATTCCCCACAGGTTGCGCGTGGACAGGTCGACGTCGGTGATGCGCCGGCCCGCCTCGGGGTCCACGGCTCCCGTTCCCACCTCCAGCTCCTGGGCCATGAGCCACGTGCCTTCCGGCGTGACATTCCGATAGAAAACCAGTCCGGCCTCGAAATCGGCGTCCCAGCCACTGTAGGGGAATTCCTGCAAGTACGGCTCGAGGTCGATGTCCCGGCCGAGGAAGTTGACGGTATACTCTACCTCCGATTCGTCGACCAGCTCGCTCTCGGCGCAGGCAGTCGCCAGGACGAGGGCGGAAGCTGTGATGAGAGCCAGCGGCTGGTAGAGACGCGAGATCGATCGAAACATGCCATACCTCTCGAAACGTGCTGGGACGTTACTTGCCGGAGCCAGATCGCCCGGCAACTCACAAGGGGAACACGCGACGAGCGTGGGCCGCTGGCAACGCTCGGGCGACTCGCACGGTCCAACGAGTGAGAGGGAGCAGTCCTTCCTCAAGATCGTTACGACCGGGCCGTGGGAGAGAGGACAGAGGTGATGCGGTGCAGCGGGTGGCAAATCTCTCTCGCGAGGTTGGGAGTCGGGGGAATCGTCTTCGCGCTCTTCGGGGCGGGGGTCGCGCTTACGGTCGAGGCTCTGGCCGTCGCTCGCCTGCCCGTAGAGTCGGAGGATCTTCCCGTCCGCGTATATGCCAGGCCGCCGATTCTCGTCCTCGGTCAGGAGGGCGATGCCGCTACCGTTGCGGCGCACCTCGAGGGTCTGGGGTACGCGGAAGTCGCAGGAGAGACTGTGCGTCCGGGTGAATTCGTGATGACGCGACTCGAATGGCTCATCGTGACCCGCGAGCTGACCCGGCTAGGTCCACTGGCGACCGGAGCGCCCATTCGGGTTCGGCTGGACGGCTGGGGCCGCATCTCGGCCCTGGAGGACGGCGAGGGCACGCGGTATCGTGCCGTGCCGCTCGAGCCGATGTCACTCGGCGTCGTGTCTGCCCCGAACGGCCGGGATCGGACGCCCGTGCGTCTCGAAGACCTGCCCGGGCACCTCATCGACGCCCTGCTGACAATCGAGGATCGCCGGTTCCACGAGCACCGGGGGCTGGACTTCCGCCGAATCGCGGCTGCGGCTGTGGCCAACCTGCGAGATGGCCGGGTGGTGCAGGGCGGCTCAACGATCACCCAGCAGCTGGCCAAGAACCTGTTCCTCGATTCCCGCCGCACGCTCGTCCGCAAGGCTCGAGAAGCGGCGATGGCCCTGCTGCTCGAAACGCGACACTCCAAGGCCGAGATCCTCGAGGCGTATCTCAACGATGTTTACCTGGGGCAGGACGGCGGACTCGGCATCCACGGGGTGGGTCGGGCCGCCGAGTGGCTGTTCGGAAAGGACGCCGCCCGGCTGGACCTCGCCGAGTCGGCGATGCTCGTGGGCATGATTCGCGGTCCGAACCTGTACTCGCCCTCCCGTTCACCCGTGGCGGCACGGCAGAGGCGGAATCTGGTGCTGGACCAGATGCTCGAACGCGGCGTTATCACCGACGCTCAGCACTCAGAGGCTACGTCGGCTCCCTCGGCCGCCCGACCGAACCTGTCCGAGCCTCCTCCGTCCCGGTTCTTCCTTGACTACGTCCGCGAGACACTGGAGGCCGATCCGGAGACGTACGGTCCGAGGAACGGGGGTCAGATCGTGATCAGCAGCCTCGATGCGGACTTGCAGCGAGCCGCTAGCGATGCCATCTCGGGAGGACTCGCGGCTCTCGAGCGCGACCACCCGGGTATTGCGGAACGAGGAACGGCTGCCGGGTCTCCTGTCCAGGCGGCGCTCGTGGCGGTCGATCCGAGGACAGGCGACGTGCTGGCGATGGTGGGAGGGCGCGACTACGGGAAGAGCCAGTTCAACCGCGCGGTTCACGCGCGCCGACAGCCGGGTAGTTCGTTCAAGCCGATCGTGACGCTGGCCGCGCTGTCCCGATCGGATCAGAGGGACCGCGGCGGCAGGCCCTTCACGCTGGCCACCGTCCTGTCGGACCAGCCGCTCGAGGTCGAGACCCCGGCCGGCCCGTGGCAGCCCGTCAACTACGATGGCCGATTCCACGGCCGAGTGTCCTTGCGCGAAGCGCTGGAACGATCACTGAACGTGCCGTTCGCGCGACTCGGTCT
>CAXMRU010000241.1:0-3468 GCA_964195715.1 Akkermansiaceae bacterium
CGCGTGCTCGGCTACGAACACCCTGCCCATGCCGCCCTCTCCGATCTCCTTGTGGAGGACATAGTTGCCCAGTCGCTGCGCCCGAAACGCCGTCTTGCGCAGGCCATACAACGTCCGCGTGATGAAGATGGACGTGCCCCCCAAAAGTAGTGTGGTCACCGCGTTAATGATGATCTGCTGGCTGAGCCCACCTGCCGCGTTGACGGTCCAGTATTCCTGGATATCGGGACCACCGAACAGGTAACTGAGCACGGGAGCTGCCACCGCCGCCCCGAATGCGACTGCTGACAGCGCCACCTGGTAGTTGAGGCGCCATGGGATGAAGGCTGCGGGAACAAACAGAGCAAGGCTGATACCGAATCCCGGTATCGTGTCCGGCTCGAAGTAAGAGATCTGCATCAGCGAACCGATGACGTTGGCCGCGATCACGAGGAATACTGCTACCTGCAGTCCTCTGACGCCCGGGCGGGCCAAATACAAGTACGCCAGGCCGATGGCGAATGAGCCCAAATGCAGCAGATCCAGCCAACCGGCCCACTCCGATACGCCGTAGCCCGTGACGGGCTCGGTCATCGGCACGAAGAAGTTGAGCGCCCACATCAGGACCGTAAGACCCAAGCCGATCGCCAGGACCAGTCGCGTCCTCTGCCACAGCAGTTCCCGGTGCTCCCGCTCGAACGCCGAGCCGAGTTGTGTGGTGCGCAGGCCGAGCGAGCGGCCGATGCGAAGATCGGTGTCGCTTAGCTCGGAAGGCCCGTCTAGGACGGTCTCCCGCCGGTCCGTCTCTACGTCCGCCAAACATGCCTCCGAAGCAGGGATCCAACCAATGTATATTGGGTAACGAACAAAGCGGCCATATGCGGCCAGTCATCCCATCGGACACTTCGTGTGTCAAATTAGAAAAGGGAAGTGGGCGCCGGACGGTTCCTGCGCTGGTCAGCCGCACTATCACGGGAATAGCTTGTGCCCTCCCGGTACTCTAATGGCCGGCAGGGGACTCAAATCATAACTGGATGTCGATGAGCTTGTTCGAACGACTGCGCGAGAGGCACATCTTCAGGACCGCCTTCCTCTACCTGGGCGTCGCCTGGGCTTCGATGGAAGCGATCGGCTTCTTCGTGGACAACTACGGTTGGTCCAGGATGGTGCTGGACGTCGCCGTGCTGCTCATCGTGCTCGGATTCCCGGCCGCGCTCATTATCGCCTGGTACCACGGGGAGAAAGGAAAGCAGCAGGTCGTGCGGACCGAGGCATCCCTGCTGCTCACGCTGGCCGTCCTCGCGGCGATCGGCACGTTCCGTCTCAGCACTGCGGCAGAAGAATTCAGCAATCCGGGGGCGAATTCGGACGCCATCTCCGTTGCCACTACCGACCTGGGTGAGCGTTCCGTGGCCGTCCTGCCGTTCATCAACAGCACAGGGGTCGATAGCCTCGACTGGCTCGGGCCGGGGATGTCGGACATGGTCACGACGAACCTGGCGCAGACGGGAGCCCTGCGCGTCGTGAGCCCTCAGCGCCTGTTCGAGCTGCTTCGGCAGGAAGGCCACGCCGAGACGGACCAGATCCCTCGGGAACGGGCGATGGACATCGCGGCCCGGTCGGGCGCCCGCACGATGGTCCATGGCTCCATTCTCGGCACGCCGGATGACATGGCCCTCGACGTGCAGCTCATCGATCTGAGCGACGGTACCATCATCGCGGCCGAGCGCGCGCGCGGTTCGGACGTATTCGCGCTCGCCGATACGGTGGCGGAGCGTCTCGCCAGCCGGCTCACCGCCGGCGTGGAATACCAGATGGCTGCCGCGCCGGAGAAGTCGCCGTTTGAGCTCACCGGCGACATCGTCAAGCTGCGTGAGTACCAGACGGACCTCCGTTCGGTGTGGAACAATCTGGACACCGACAGTCTCGAGGTACGCTATCACCTGGCGGACATGCTAGAGATGATGCCCGGGCGGGAGGCGGAGGCGCGGCGGGCACTCGAGGAGATCATCGAGATCTCACCCGAGGAAGCGCAGGCCGTGGGGCGCCTCGCTCGAATCGCCATCGTGCAGGGCGACACGGTCGCGGCGGACAGTCTCATCGTGCGCTACAGGTACCTCGAGAAAGATCGGTTCACGGTCGCGGCGGGCTCCGGGCAGCTCCTCGAGCACGCGTCTCGTTACGAGGAGGCCAGAGAAGCGTACCGCGAGGCCCTCGCGGTTGAGCCAGAGAATACGATGCTGCTCGACCGGCTGGCCAGGACGTACCTGCACGCTAACGATCCGGCAGGCGGTCGGCGGGAGGTGGAGCCCTTCACATCAAGTCCGACGCCGGACATTGAGACCGAAGCACACCTGTTGATCGGGGACGCGTGGGTGTGGGAGGGCAAGTTCGATGAGGCAGCTGCCGCCTACGGACGCGCTGCGGCTGTCGGGGTGCGAGAGAACCGTCCGGACCTCGAGGGCGCGGGACACGAGAGCGCTCTCTGGCTGGAGGCTCTGCTCGATCCGTCGAGCGGCGTTTCCCGGATCAATAAGTCCGTGTGGACGCTGCTGGACCTGGGCCGGGGCGAGGCGGCTCTCAACCTCGTTGAAGGGTCAAACCGGCTGTACGTGCGCGACTCCGACCGCCTGTATCCGGTCGAGTTCCACACCATCCTGTACTTGAAGGGCCGGGTGTACGAACTGCTCGGCAAGCCGCGCGCCGCAATGGCGGCCTACGGCAAGCTGCTGAAGGACTGGGGAGAGGTCATCGGAGATATCCCGCGTCTCGCGGACACTCCGCAGCGAATGGAAGCGGTGCAGGGGGAATGGGTAGCCGCTGACCGGTCCGCGCCCCGCCGACCGGAGGGCGCCCCGCCGGGCGCCCTCCGCGAAGAGGTGGGAGTATCTACTCCCCGGCAGTAGACGCTTCGGTCGCGTCCGTCCGCGGCATCAGCAACCTGCTGTAGATCGCCGCCGCGACAATTCCGCCAAGGATCGGGCCGGCCCAGTACACGATATGTCCCGTCCAGTAGCCGCTGACGAGTGCGGGGCCAAACGCCCGCGCCGGGTTCAGCGCAGCGCCGGTCAACGGTCCGCCCGCCAGAACCGCGAAGATGAGCACCAGGCCGATCGCCCAGCCGCCCAGTTTCGTGGCGCGCGGATCCACGGCCGTCCCGAACACCGTGAACACCAGGAAGAAGGTTAGGATGGCCTCGATCACTATGCCCGTGCCGATCGTCACATCGCCGGCGAGCATGGGTGTGCCGAGCGACGCGGCGTCGACCGCCACGGCCGGAAACAGGGCTGCTAGGAAAGCCGCGGCGACCACCGCTCCGAGCAGCTGCGCGGCGATGTAGACCACGGCCATCCTGGCCTCGATCTTCCGGCCGATCCACACGCCGATCGTGACGGCCGGATTGATGTGCCCGCCCGAGATGTGTGCGGTAGCCGTGATGACGACGGCCAGCACCACGCCGTGAGCGAGCGCGATGCCCACCAGGCCCAC
>CAXMRU010000242.1:0-8422 GCA_964195715.1 Akkermansiaceae bacterium
GACCGATGCGGCCCGATGGCATCGACGGACGCAAGATGCTGCTCCCACCGCGGATCGCGAGACGCATCCGCGATCTCATCGTACCAGCCGTCGAGAGCACCGAACTCCCCGTACATGCGCAGCGCATTCGAGGCCTTGGGAGCCGACAGAACCTTCAGGAGTTCCTCCCGAACCCGCTCGGCGGACAGCCTCCCGAGGCTCGGGACGGCCACCTCCATTGCGACCCGCGTGTCCGGCTCGATCTCCAGAGAGTATGCGCCGGCGAAGCGGAATCCCCTCAGAACTCTCAGATAGTCCTCAGCGAAGCGGCGATCCGCCTCGCCGACTGTCTTCAGCACTCCAGCGCTCAGGTCCGCGAGCCCGTCGTACGGATCGCGCATTTCATTCGTCCCGGGCCGCCAGGCGATCGCGTTCATCGTGAAGTCCCTGCGCGCGAGGTCCTCCTCGAGGTCCTGCGCGAATTCCACGACGGCATGGCGCCCATCCGTTTCCACGTCGAGCCGGAACGTCGTCACCTCGTACATCGCCTCGTCAGCAGCCAGCACCCCCACCGTTCCATGCTCCAGGCCCAGGGGCACCGTTCGCCGGAACACGCGACGCACTTCTTCCGGGAGCGCGTTCGTCGCCAGGTCCCAGTCGGCCCGGGGCCTGCCCAGCATCGCGTCGCGGATCGCGCCCCCCACCGCCCAAGCCTCGTAGCCTGCGCTCTCGAGACGGTCGGCGACTTCGAGCAGCCCCCGGGGCGGACGAAATTTCGGCGTCTCGTTCACAGAGGCCTCGGTCCGCGGGCGGTCAGCCACACAACACGCTCCCACCGTTCACGTTGAGGATTTCTCCGTTCACGTGCCGGGCGAGGTCGCTCGCCAGAAAGACCACCGGACCGGCGATGTCGTCAGGTGTGGCGATTCGCCCCACAGGTATCTCTTCGCAGATGCGAGCGCGCTCCGACCCGAGCAGAACGCCGGCGCTCATGTCCGTGTCCACCCAACCCGGCGCCACTCCATTGACGGTAATCCCACGCGGGCCCACCTCCACCGCCAGCGACTTGATGAATGAGTGGAGCGCTCCTTTCGACGCGGCGTAGTGCGAGTGACCCGCTTCCCCTCGCTGCGCCGCCGTCGACGTGATGAGAATGACTCGCCCGCCGCTTTCCATACGCTGTATCGCCGCCCTCGTACACAGGTAGGCAGAAGTCAGGTTCGTTTCCATCATCCGGTGCCATTCAGCCGGATCCAGGTCGGTCACGGGACGTGGCTCGTCGTTCCAGATTCCCGCGTTCCCGACGAACACGTCCAGCCGTCCACCGAATTCGGCATCCGCCCTCTCGAACAGCCGCTCGACTCCCGCAGCCGTGGCGACGTCGCTTGCCTCGGCCCACGGGCGGGTCGCACTGCCGTCGGGATGGCCGGCAATGTCGAGGAGCTCGCGAACCGCGTCCTCGGCCGCCACGTGGTCGCTCCGGTATCCGATTCCTACCTGCGCGCCGCTTGTCGCCAGCATTCTCGCCACGGCGCGGCCGATCCCACGGGATGCTCCCGTGACGAGAGCCGTCCGGCCCGAAAGCCCCGGTACGGAGAGACCGGAGTCGGCCCGTCCCGTTGATCCACCGGCATGCCGCCCCCCGGTCAAGCGTCTCCCTCCTTCTCGGCGAACCAGGCGTCCACGAGGTCGGCGACGGCGTGCTCGACGGCCAGCTGCAGCTCCTGCACGCTCGCCGAGTCGTCCGCCGGAACCCGGATCGCGAGGTCCACCAGCGAAGCCAGGCTCCCGCCGTGTCGGTCGAGCAGCGCCACGGTGGTTATCGGAATCTCGGCGGCGACCTGCGCCGCTGCGAGAAGGTTCGCAGAGTTGCCACTCGTGGAATGGAGGACCAGGAGGTCGCCGGGACGGGCATACGCCTCTACCAGACGAGCGAATACCCGGTCGTATCCGAAGTCGTTCGCCGCCGCGCTCAGTGTGGCCGTGCTCGCCGTGAGGGCAATCGCCGGCAGCGCTCGCCGCTCCCGTCGAAGCCGCACAACGTACTCTGTCGCAATGTGCTCGGCCGCTGCTGCGCTTCCGCCGTTCCCGGCGTACAGGAGTTTCCCGCCTCTCTCGAGCGTTTCCCTGACGAGCTGCGCGTATCTCGCCGCCGGTCCCGACACGACTTCCGCGGCCTCATCCGCGTATCTCGAGAGACTCTGCAGGTGGAGCCGAACGGCATCCTGGGGATCCATGCTCACATCAACCTCCCGTTATGAAGCGCCGCAGGCGATCCACCCATCCGGAGTGCGGCTCGCACAACGGAACGGCCGTCAACCGGTTACCAGCCAGAACGGCCGCAGGATTCGACGAGGTAAGAAGAGTCGCCTGCTCCTCGCAGCCCACCTCGACCAGGTAGTCCCATGCCTGTCTGACGGTAGCAGCGCGACGTGGACGGGCATGATTGTCGGACGCTATCAGGTCGACCGAGCCATCCGCGAGCATTCGCCGCACGACCCGCTGCGCCTCTCCACCGTGCTCGCCCCACAGGCTTCCGGCGTTGACGCACATCAGCGCTCCCATCTCGCGCCAACGGCTGATCCACCCGTACGTGCGCTCCACCCCCGCGTACCGCTCGGGATGCGCGAGCACCGGTACCCAGTCCGCGGCAATTACTATTTCCAGCATACGATCCGGATATGCTGGAATCGCCAGCATCGGAAACTCCACGAGCAGGCGGTCTCCGTCTCCGAGTCCGATGCTCCGGTCGCTCAGGTCCGAATCTGGATCGTCGAGCCTGAACTCGAAGGACCGGCCCAGCGAGACGTCTGGACACTCCCGGGCGGCCGCCGCCGCGAGCTCGGCGTACGCAGCTTCGATCTCATCTCTCCACTGGCCGTGGGCGGCGCTCGCGGCGAGGTGGGGAGTAGTCACGACCGTCCGGATGCCCAGCCGTTCAAATTCGAGCAGCTGGGCGATTCCCTCCTGGAGGTCGCGCGCGCCGTCGTCCACGCCGGGCACGAGGTGGCAATGGAGATCGACGAGAGCCGGCTCGCTCACGATCCCCCTCCCGGCTCCCGGCGCGAGGCCTGTTCTTCACCGAGCCGTCTCCCGAGCTCTCCTCGGAGGCCGACCCTGGCCGCAAGCTCAGCGGCACGACCATCCTCGGCAGCCGCTTCGAACGCGTATGTGAGAGCCGCGTCCGCCGCGAGAAGCCTGAGCGCTTCCGTGCGCTCACCGCTTCCGGCAGCCACCTGCTCCAGGCCCGCCAGGGCCGCCGCCGCCAGAGCGTAAGCCGGATCGTCGAGGTCGAGCTCCGGTCGGTCCTCGATGAGCTGCAATATGTCGGCGGCCAGTTCGGGAGGAGCCTCCACCAACCGCGACCGTAGCCAGCGGCGGGTCGGGTCCAGGCTCATGAGCTCTCCGCCGCTGCGGCCACCTCGCGCGCTCGCTGGACGGCCGCCTCGAGCGCCTCGTCTACCCGGTCAGCGTCGCCCACCCCACCTCGAGCGAGGTGCGGGCGACCCCCACCGCCGGATCCCGTGGCACGACTCGCCGCTCCCACCAGATCGCCGGCCTTGAGGCCCCGGCCGATCCAGTCGTCCGTCACCACGGCGAGGAACGCCGCTTTGTCCTGCTCTCCCCCGAGCACGTGAACGATCGCCGCTCCAGACCCGATCCGATCTCGCAATAGATCGCCAAACGCCGCCACGTCCGACCCCGCCGGAAGCTCCACCGACCCGCTCGCCATTCGACCGCCTTCGGGCAAATCGATGGCGGCGTCCACGACCGCAGTGACGATCCCCTCGGCATCTCGTCCGTGCTGCTCACTCAGGACTGCCTCCAGACTCGCTTTCTCTGACAGCAGAGTCTCGACCCGTCGTGGCAGGTCAGCCGGCGTGGATTTAAGCGTGGCCGCGATACCGCTCAACAGGTTCTCCCGCTCCCGGATGCGGCCGTACGCTCCGGGACCCGTGACCGCCTCGACCCTCCGGATCCCGGCGGCGACACCCGTTTCTGACGTAATCTGGAACAGGCCGATCTGCCCCGTGCTACGCACGTGGCACCCCCCACACAGTTCCAGGCTCAGCTCGGGCACGCTTACGACGCGTACCGTGTCACCGTACTTCTCTCCGAACAGAGCCATGGCACCGGCGTCCAGGGCTTCCCTGTAGTCCCTCTGGCCGATCTCGAGCGGAACGTTGTCCCACACGGACCGGTTCACAGCTGCCTCGATGGCGAGCTTCTCCGACACGGACAAGGGACCCGTGTGGCTGAAGTCGAACCGCAGGCGATCCGGGGCGACCAACGAGCCGGCCTGCTGAACATGATCCCCCAGCTCCGAACGGAGGGCCGCGTGCAGGAGGTGGGTGGCCGTGTGGTTTCTTTCGGTGTCACGACGCGATGGCTCGTCCACGACGGCGACCACGGAGTCCGGAACCTCGCGGGGGCTACCCTCCCGTACCTCGCCCACGAGCACGGTCTGGCCTCTGTCGTTACGGACGACGGACTCGACGACCAGCTCCCAGTCGCCGTGGCTCAAAGTGCCCCGGTCGCTGACCTGCCCCCCGGCTTCGGCGTAGAAGGGGTTGGTCTCGAGAATGACCGCGTGGGCAGATCCGATCGACTCGGCAGCCAGCAACCGACTCTCGACCCGCAGATCATCGTAACCCACGAATGTCTGCTCTTCGTCGGAGAGTATGCCCCGAGCCGCCGCCACCACCTCTTCGCTCAGCTCGTCGGAAGCCGTGCCGGCCAGTCTGTCCTCCCGCGAACGCCGCCGTTGCTCCTCGAGCGCTCCCTCGAAGCCGGGCACGTCCACGGTGTACCCGCGCTCGGCCGCCATGAGTTCCGTCAGGTCCAGAGGGAAGCCGTAGGTGTCATACAAACGGAACACTTCCTCACCGGCGATCGTCCCCTGACCTCCCAATGGCGCGAGATCGTCGAACCGGCCCATCCCGGCATCGATCGTGGAGAGGAATCGCTCCTCCTCCGACCGGGTGGTCCGGATCAGGTGATCTCTGCGGTGCGCCAGCTCCGGGTACGTCTCAGACATCAGGTCCGCTACCACGCCGACCAGCTGGTCGAGCGTCGGCTCCCGTCGCCCCAGGAGCCATGCGTAACGTCCGGCCCGCCTGAGAACACGCCGAAGCACGTAGCCCCTCCCCTCGTTGGAGGGAAACACACCGTCGGCCAGCATGAAGGCCACGGCCCGCGCGTGGTCCGCCAGAACTCGGAACGGTAGCCCCTCCTCCCAATCCTCGGGGGCCTGCGAGTAAGAGCGGCCCACGACTTCCTCCGCAGCGGCGATGATCGGGAGAAACAGGTCCGTGTGGTAGTTCGTCCTCGTGCCCTGCATGATGGCCGCGATTCGCTCCAACCCCGCCCCGGTGTCGATGGAGGGAGCGGGAAGAAGACTGTCGCCATCAGCCGATCGCTCGAACTGCATGAAGACGAGATTCCAGATCTCCATGAATTCGTCGGCCTCGCCCAACGCGTTGAGCTCCTCGGCAGTGAGGTTCTTGGGAGCGTCCGAAGGCCGGAGGTCGTAGTGAATCTCCGAACACGGTCCACAGGGCCCGGTCTCACCCATCTGCCAGAAGTTGTCTTTGTCGCCAAGCCTGAGCACCCGCCCAGGTGGGATGTCCGTGAGCTCGGGCCACAGCGACGCCGCCTCGTCGTCCGTGTGATGAACGGTCGCCCACAGTCGTCCCGGCTCCAGTCCGAGCTCCGAGGTCATGAACTCCCACGCGAAGCCGATTGCATCCCGCTTGAAGTAGTCGCCGAAGGAAAAATTCCCGAGCATCTCGAAGAACGTGTGATGCCTCGCCGTACGGCCCACTTCCTCGAGGTCGTTGTGCTTGCCGCTGACCCGCAAGCACTTCTGTGACGTCACTGCACGCGGGGCTGGCCGCTCAGCCTCTCCGATGAACACCCTCTTGAACTGCACCATTCCCGCATTAGCGAACAGGAGCGTGGGGTCGTCCTTCGGCACGAGCGAACTGCTGGGCAGGTGCACGTGACCTTGCCGCTCGAAGTACTGTATGAAGCTGGAGCGAATGTCGCTGGCCTTCATCTCGTTCCGGTATGTCTCGAATTGCTGTAGGCCGACATCTGGGTCGGACACGGAAACATCCCGGTAATATGCCCTGCGGACGACCCTCTTACAATCGGCTCGTCGGCAGCCTCGACCAGGGACGCCCCAGATACGCCGTGCACGCGATCAGGACCCCTCCCGATATGGCTCGTCCGGCAGCAGTTCCCTGACCAGCTCACGGATCGCCCCGGTCCGGAAGCCGCGGCGACCCAGGAAGGACGCGAGGCGGCGGCGAGCGACCTCGGGCTCCACGCTCCGTAGCGACCTCAGACGGCGAAGTGCGACGCGTCGCAGAAGTTCCTCCTCCGTTACATCTTCGTCGGCCAGGGCCACGCCGACCGCCTTCTCCGCGATCTCTCGATCGACACCGCGAGCCAGGAGCTCCGACACCAGGCGCGGCTGTCCACGCGGCCCCAACCGGATGCGGTCCCGAACGAATGACACGGCATAGGCCTCGTCGTCCAGGTATCCCAACTCCGCGCATCGCGATATTGCACGGTCCGAGCTTGCTTCCAGTCCGTGCTTCCGCAGGTAGCTCCGAACTTCACGGATCGTTCGTGGACGATAGGACAGGTAGTGGAGTGCCCGAGCCATCGCCTCGGCCGCCCCGGCCTCCTGCTCGAGGGCCTCGACCTGCTCCCGGGACAGACACGCTCCGACCGCCAGACCATAGCGCAGACGGAGCTCGTCCGTCACCCGGCAGAGTGGAACGTT
The DNA here is from genome assembly GCA_964195715.1 of Akkermansiaceae bacterium. Lineage (GTDB taxonomy): Bacteria > Gemmatimonadota > Gemmatimonadetes > Palauibacterales > Palauibacteraceae > Benthicola. The sequence goes on from CAXMRU010000242.1 coordinate 6,773, forward strand.
ATCCACTTCGAGAAGGGCGCCCCCGAGACGACGCGAAGTCGGTTCAAGAGCTGTGATCAGGGGCATGACGATGTGAGTTGCGCGTCACGGTGAACGGAGCGGAACGCGGAATGCGGAACGCTCCGGTGCCGATTCAATCCGTCGGAGCCGTCTCGGCTTCGGCCTCGACCTCGGCGTTGTCCTGAGCCTCGGACTCGACCGGCGTGGTCATTCCGAGCGCGATTCGGAGCCGCGTCTCGATCTCCTCGGCTATGTCCGGATTCTCGGCGAGGAACAACTTGGCGTTTTCCCGACCCTGGCCCATCCGGACATCGTCGCCGTAGGAGTACCAGGCTCCCGACCGCTTCACGATTCCGTGCTCTTCCCCGAGGTCCACCAGAATTCCTGTCCGGCTGATGCCCTCGCTGAACATGATGTCGAACTCGGACTGGCGGAACGGAGGGGCGCATTTGTTCTTGACGACCTTCACGCGCGTGCGGTTGCCCACCTGCTCGTTGCCGTCCTTGATCGAGGCGATCCGGCGAATGTCGAGACGGAGCGACGCGTAGAACTTCAGGGCCCTGCCACCCGACGTCGTCTCCGGGTTTCCGAACATCACACCGATCTTCTCACGAATCTGGTTCGTGAAGATCATCGCCGTGTTCGAGCGGCCGATCGCACCGGTGAGCTTGCGCAGCGCCTGGGACATGAGGCGTGCCTGCAACCCCATGTGGGAATCACCCATCTCCCCTTCGATCTCGGCCCGCGGTACGAGGGCGGCCACCGAGTCCACGACCACCACGTCCAACGCGCCCGACCGGACCAGGACCTCAGCGATCTCGAGCGCCTGCTCGCCCGTGTCCGGTTGCGAGACCAGCAGGTTCTCGACGTCGACGCCCAGCTTCGCGGCGTATGCCACGTCCAGCGCGTGCTCGACGTCGATGAAAGCTGCGAGCCCGCCGTCCTTCTGGGCGTTGGCGATGACATGCAGGGTGAGCGTCGTCTTACCGGATGATTCGGGACCGAAGATTTCGGTCACCCTGGAGCGAGGAATACCGCCGATGCCCGTAGCGTGATCGAGAGAGAGGCTGCCCGTCGAGATCGACTCCGTTCTCACCCGCGCCCCATCCGACCCCAACCGCATGATTGCTCCCTTGCCGTGCTGCCGTTCGATCTGGTTGATCGCCGCAGAAAGGGCCTTCTTTCGCTCGTCGCTCAGTTCGAGTGCCATCTCCGCCTCGTCGTGTGGTACCAGGTGTGGTGGTCGCTCGACCCAGTATATGGAGGGCCTGTGACTTTCGCAATTTCTTCGGTTTTCGTATCGGCCCCGGTCGACTCCACGTACGCTCCGCGCCTCATCCGATCCTCAAACGCGTGAGCCGCGGGAGCCTGGTCGCCGACCGACTGACTCGTTCGGATCGTCAGAAAACACTTTCGCACAGCGCTTCGACCGCTCTCTCGATGCCCTCGTCATCCACGTCGAGGTGGGTGACGGCGCGAAGTCGGCCCGGCCCGGCCGGCAGAATCCATACTCCGCGCTCCTCGAGTCGGCTCGCCACTGCGGCTTCGTCCAGATCGTCCCGCTCAATATGGATCATCACGATGTTGGTGTCCGGAGAACTCGCGCTGAGGCCGTCCAGGGCATCACACTCCCGGGCGAGGGTGCTCGCG